>NZ_JBSFPX010000135.1:0-20948 GCF_053588415.1 Mycobacterium sp. NPDC003449 | reverse complement strand
AAACGCCCAGCTCACCCACGCCGCTTGACATTTAACAAAGATAGGAGCATCAAGTCGGACACACCTCGAACACATGTTTGATTATCGGCGGATCGGCGACTAGATTCGGCCCCATGACCGACGACACCAGCCCAAACACGGACGGCAGCACCGAAGCCCCGGACGGCGCTGGCCTGCGCCGTGCACCGGATGGTGCGCTCACCGAACGTCAGCGCACCATCCTCGAAGTGATCCGCGCCTCGGTCACCAGCCGCGGCTACCCCCCGAGCATCCGCGAGATCGGCGATGCCGTTGGCCTGACGTCGACGTCGTCGGTCGCCCACCAGTTGCGCACCCTCGAGCGCAAGGGCTACCTGCGCCGCGACCCCAACCGGCCGCGCGCGGTCGACGTCCGCACCGCCGACGATCCGGCCGCCGCGGCACCGGTGTCGACCGATGTGGCCGGGTCCGACGCCCTGCCCGAGCCCACGTTCGTCCCGGTGCTGGGCCGGATCGCGGCTGGCGGCCCGATCCTGGCCGAGGAGGCCGTCGAGGACGTCTTCCCGCTACCGCGCGAACTCGTGGGCGAGGGTTCGCTGTTCCTGCTCAAGGTGGTCGGCGAATCGATGGTCGACGCGGCCATCTGCGACGGCGACTGGGTCGTGGTGCGCCAGCAGAACGTCGCCGAGAACGGCGACATCGTGGCCGCCATGATCGACGGTGAGGCGACCGTCAAGACGTTCAAGCGGACCCGCGGTCAGGTCTGGCTCATGCCGCACAACCCGGCATTCGACCCGATCCCCGGCAACGACGCCGCCGTTCTCGGCAAGGTCGTCACCGTGATCCGCAAGATCTGAGCGGCTCCGGCCGACCCTACTGGGCCCGGACGAAACCGTTGGTGCGGGCGAATTCCTCGCTGGCAAACCAGATCTCGGCAACCGCGTCGTCGTAGTCGCTGCTGTCCGGCGACCAGTACAACCCGGTCTTGGTGTCGGCCTTGATCGGGTAGCCCTGCGGTGCCCGTTGCGGATCGGTGAGCGGCAGGTGCAGCGCGGTGGCACCCGGCACCGGCTCGTCGAGTTCGATGGCCGCGTGCCTGCCGCTGTGCGCCTCACCCGCGAGATCGGCCGGAGTCACGATCGGGGTCGGCGCCGTGTCGACGTTGTCGGGGTCCTCCTCCTCGACGTCGATGCGGCCGTCCACGCTGCCGACCCGGCCGTCGTCACCGCCCGCACGGCCGCCGTCACCGCCCGCACGCCCGCCGGCGAGGCGCCCCGCGGCCAACCCGCCACCGGCCAGGGCACCGCCGAGCAGTGCCGCGCCGAACGGGCCCGACCCGGCCGGGCCTGCCCCGGTTCGGTCGTCGACCTCGTCCTCGAAATCGACTTCGAGGTGGTCTTCGGCATCGGCTTCGTCGTCGGCTTCTTCATCGATGCGCTCGTCGTCGGGAACTTCCTCGGCGTCGAGCACGCCGATATCGTCGAGGTCCTCGGATTCGTCGTCATCGGCCTCGTAGTCATCGGCTTGGTAGTCATCGGCCTGGTAGTCGCCATCGTCGACGAAATCGGCCTCGTAGTCGGCGTAATCGTCGTTGCCGGCCAGCTCGACCGACTCCTCGGGCGGCTCGTCCTCGTCGTCGACGCGACGGGCCCGCGACGCGGCGAAACCACCCGGCGCCGCCCACTGACTGATCGGCATCGCGGCATCGGTCGGCCCGTCGAACGGAGATCCGCCCGGCGCGGTCCCGGTGTCGCGGTAGGGCTCGGCGAACCGCGATGTGGTGGCCTCGTCGTATCCCCCGCCCTGCTCATACCCGCCGTCGGCATAGCCGGCGTCGCGATACTGACGGTCCGGAGGGCGCTCACCGTCGAACCGGTCGTCGTGCGGACCGTCGTCGTAGTCGTCGTCCTCGAACGGATCGTGCTCGAACTCGTCGTCGTCGCGGCGGCCCCGGCGGCGATGCAGCAGCGCCGCGCCGACGATCAGACCGGCCAGCAGCACCACCGGAATCACGGCGATCAGCCACCACCGGTTCCAGTGCCAGGAGAACGGCTTGGACTCATCGCCACCCGAGGCCTGCGGGCTCTCGGCGGGCGCGGGCTCCTGGCCCAGCCCGGGAATCTCCAACCCGTCGAGGTCGTTGGCGAGGTTTCCCGGCTCGGTGGTGAAGGTGTTGTCGGAGCGGTCCCACGATATGGCGCCGCCGCTGAACCGCTGGGTGACGACGTTTCCGTCCTCGGTCTGATCGGCCATCGGGGCCCCGAGCGTGCCCTTGGCGCCGCCCAGCTTGTCCCATGCGGCGTTCATCGCGCCACGGACGATGACCGCACCGTAATCGGGTGTCCAGAAGATGACCGGCTTGTCCGGCGCGGCGAAGGTGCCGATCCGGCTGTTGGGCCCGAGGCCCCCTTCGGTCTCGCTGCTGGTGGGGAACCCGAGGTCGCCCTCGGGGCCGCCGACGCTCTCGTATTTCTCCAGCACCTGGCCGGTCACCGCGTTGGCTCCGGTCTCCGGGCTGTAGAGGATCTTGCCGCCGGCGAAGTTCTGGCCAAGCCCGCCCGCATCGCCGATCCGGTACCGATCGCCGTCCTTGGCCCCCAGCGGACCCGACGGGCCACCGGCTTCACGGCGCGCCGCGGCGATCGCCGTGCCGGCATCGCCGGGAACGGCCAGTCCGGCCAACTGATCGGCCAGTTCCGGCGGCGTCGTGGTGAACGCCTTGGTCTCGCGGTTCCAAGACAGCTCGCCGCCGGTGAACTTCTGCGAGACCACATCGCCGTCGAACGATTCGTCCTCCGACGGTACACCGAGGACCCCGGACGATCCGCCGAGCTTGTCCCAGGCGGCATTGAGCGCGCCGCGCACCACCCTGGCGCCGGTGTCCGGCGTCCAGAAGATCACCGGTTTGTCGGCGGCGCTGAAGGTCGAGTTGCGGCTGTCGGGCGCCAGGCCGGCGCCCTCGTCGATGGTGGGAAACCCGAGGTCACCCTCGGCGGGACCGCCCAGCGACTCGTACTTGTCCAGGATCGCGCCCTGGACGAAATGCGCACCGGTATCGGGGCTGAAGAACATCTTGCCGCCGCTGAAGTCCTGGCCGAATCCGGACCCGGCCGGGTACACACCGCCCTGCCGGGGGCCCAGCGGGCCGCCGTCGCCACCGCTGGCGTCGAAGGCCGCGGTGATCGCGGCGTCGGCATCGGACTCCGGTGTCGCCGAGGCCACCGGGGCCAGCAGGCCCGCGACACCAACCGCAAGCAGACCGACAGTCATCCGCCGAAAGGCCGTTCTCAGCCTTGCTCCCGGCCCCGTCATGCGCACTCCCCGCTCGTTCGGCAAAGTTCAGACAAAATATCCCGCTCGACAACTCTGCGACAGCACGCGGCGATTACCAAGGCACATCGCCGGTGACGACCAAAAAACCCGCAAAATCGGCATCGAACCACCGATCCTGGGCCGATTCCGCCCGCCGACCGACCGTAAACTGCCGGTATGCGCCCCACCAGCCTCACCCATTGGGGTGCGTTCACCGCCCAGGTCAGCGCCGGCGAGATCGCGGCGGTGACACCACTGGCCGGCGACACCGACCCCTCGCCGCTGCTGGGCAACCTACCCGGCTCGATCCGGCACCGGTCCCGGATCGCCGGGCCCTCGGTGCGGCGCGGCTGGCTGCGCGACGGCCCCGGCCCGAGCACCGACCGCGGCTCCGACGAGTACGTCGCGGTGTCCTGGGACGAGCTGGCCGAACTGCTGGCCACCGAACTGCAGCGGATCGTCGACCGGCACGGCAACGAGGCGATCTACGGCGGCTCCTACGGCTGGGCCAGCGCCGGCCGGTTCCACCACGCGCAGAGTCAGGTGCACCGGTTCCTGAAGATGCTCGGCGGCTACACCTCGTCGCGGCACTCCTACAGCCTCGGCGCCACCGGCGCGATCATGCCTCGGATCGTCGGCACCCATGACAACCTGTTCAAACGGTCCACCGAATGGGAGGTCATCGTCGCCCACACCGACCTGATGGTGTGCTTCGGCGGGATGGCGATGAAGAACACCGGGCTCAACCACGGCGGCACCACCGCCCATCCGATGCGGGACGCGCTGCGCCGGTTCCGTGGCCGCGGCGGGCAGATCGTGTCGTTCAGCCCGTTGCGCGACGACGTCGACGGCGACTGCGAATGGCTGGCCCCGGTGCCGGGAACCGACGTTGCGGTGATGCTCGGGCTGGCCCATGTGCTGGCCACCGAGGGGCTGGCCGACCGCGAATTCCTCGACACCTACTGCACCGGGTACGAACGGTTCGAGCGGTATCTGCTGGGCCATGAGGACGGTGTCGCGAAAACCCCGCGGTGGGCCGAGCGGATCAGCGGTCTCCCGGCCGGGGAGCTCACCACACTGGCCCGGCGGATGGCCCGCTCGCGCACCCTGGTCACGGTCAGTTGGTCCCTGCAGCGCATCCGGTACGGCGAACAGGCCCCGTGGATGGGCCTGACCCTGGCCGCGATGCTGGGCCAGATCGGGTTGCCCGGTGGCGGTTTCGGCCACGGCTACGGGTCGATGAACGAATCGGGTCTGCCGCCGCTGCAATGCGGGCTGCCCGTGCTGCCGCAGGGGCCCAATCCGGTGCAGACATTCATCCCGGTCGCGGCCGTCACCGATATGCTGCTGCACCCCGGTGAGCCCTACGACTTCAACGGGATGCGGCTGCGTTACCCCGACATCAAGTGCGTGTACTGGGCCGGCGGGAACCCGTTGCACCATCATCAGAACATTCCCCGGCTGCGGCGCGCGCTGGCCCGGGTGGACACGATCGTGGTGCACGAACCGTACTGGACCGCGATGGCCAAACACGCCGACATCGTGGTGGCCTCGACCACGACGTTCGAACGCGAGGACTTCTCCGGCTCGCGCAACGATCCGCTGCTGATGGCGATGCCTGCGCTGGCCGAGCCGTATGCCGACGCCCGCGACGACTACACGGTGTTCGCCGCCGTGGCCGAGCGCCTCGGGTTCGGCGAGCGGTTCACCGAGGGCCGCACCGCCCGCGAATGGCTGGTCCACATGTACGAGAAGTGGGCCGCCGGACTCGACTTCGAGGTGCCCGGATTCGACGAGTTCTGGTCCGCGGGCCGGCTGCGGCTGCCCACCGAACCCGGCCTGACCCTGCTCGGCGATTTCCGGGCCGACCCCCGGCAGCACCGGCTGGCGACGCCGAGCGGCCGGATCGAGATCTTCTCCGAGGACATCGACGGCTTCGGCTACGACGACTGCGCGGGCCACCCCCGCTGGTACGAGCCGGCCGAATGGCTCGGCGGCGAACGGGCCACGGCCTACCCGCTGCACCTGCTGGCCAATCAGCCCGCGACCCGTCTGCACAGCCAACTGGACGGCGGCGCGACCAGTCAGGACTCGAAAGTGCAAGGGCGTGAACCGATCCGGATGAACCCGGTCGATGCCGCCGCGCGTGGCCTGCGCGACGGCGACGTGGTCAGGGTGTTCAACGACCGGGGCGCGTGCCTGGCCGGGCTGGTGATCGACCCTCGACTGCGTCCCGATGTGGTGCAGCTGTCGACCGGCGCCTGGTTCGACCCGGCCGACCCCGCCGACCCGGATTCCATGTGCGTGCACGGCAACCCCAACGTGCTGACCGACGATGTGGGCACCTCGTCGCTGGCCCGCGGCTGCACCGGGGCGCACGTGCTGGTGCAGATCGAGAAGTTCGACGGGCCGCTGCCGCCGGTGCGGGCCCACCAGCCACCGGTGATCCGCACCCGCTAGCTCGCCTCCGACGAGTTTGCTCGATTTGCACCTGCGCGTGGCGTGGGAGTGCAACGATCCTTCTGCTGACGCCGCCGTCAGCAGCGAGGGGATGTCGGCCGATGCGAATCCACGCCCGATCCGTTCTGCGCCCGTTGCTGGTCGCCGTGGTGGCGCTGGCCGCGGCCGTCGCGCTCGGCCTGACGACGACGATCACCTCGGCCCTCACCCTGGTGGTCACCTACGCCCTCATCGTGCCGGGAACCGGCACACCGAACCCGGCAGCGGTGCAGAACTACATGGAGAACGCGGTCGGGCACTATCTGGTCCCCGGTGGTGACTGCGGGGCCGGTGGCGGGTGCGAACCCCCGATCGCGGTCCCCTACATCGCGCAGTTCTGGCCGATTCCGCTGCCGGGCTGGGGCGGCCTGGACGGCGCGAAGTGGAACGTCTCGGTGCGCAGCGGCGTGGACCGTCTGGTCAGCACCTACGCCGATGTGACGACCGCGCACCCCACCGACGACATCTCGATCTTCGGCTATTCGCAGGGCGCGACCGTCTCCAGCATCGTCAAGGGCAACCTCGGTGACCTGAGCCAGGCCAACAAGGACCGGCTGAACTTTTTCTTCATCGGCAACCCGCAGCGCCCCAACGGCGGGATCTTCGAACGCCTGGCAGCCCTGGGAACGGTGCCGATCCTCGACGCGACGTTCGGCAATCCGACCCCGACCGACACCTGTGAACATTCCGACGGCAGCCACTGCGCAACGGATTTCGCCCTGCAGTACGACGGTGTCGCCGACTTCCCCGAGTTCCCGCTCAATCCCCTCGCCACCGCGAACGCGCTGGCCGGTTTCTGGTACGTGCACGGCACCTACCTGGCCCCCGATGACGACGAACCGCCGACCGCGACCCCGTACGGCTACTCGCCCGCCGAGATCGCCGATGCGATCGCCGCGGCCAATGAAGTGGGCGGCTGCACGGCGGCCAACCACTGCCAGCGTCACGGCGACACCATCTATCTCACCCTGCCGGCCAGGACCCTGCCGCTCATGCAGCCGGTGCTGGATCTGGGTGCGGCGACCGGCACCACGGCGCTGATCGACCCGGTCGTCGACCTGATCTCGCCGATGGCCCAGACCCTCATCGAAACCGGATACGACCGAACGGATTACGGAAAGCCGTCACCGTTCGGCCTAATCCCGCGGATCGATCCGGTGAAGCTGGCCGGCGACCTCGCGGGCGACATTCCCGAGGGCATCCACGCCGCACTCGACCCCGGGCCGACGCCGCTGCCCGGGTCCACCGCCACCCCGACGGTGACCGTGCAGGTGCCGGACGACACCGATACCGCCTCGACCGAGGACGACGGCGCGGTGTCGACCGCCGCCAGGACGCCGGCCGCGAAACCCGACCACAAACCGTTGGTCCGGCTCAGCCCGATCGCCAGGCCCCACCGAGGACTGAGCGCCCCCGCGGACGACGACGCGACGGCCGAGACGGCGAAGGCCAAGCCGCCGTCGTTGCGTAAAGCCCTGGGGATCAAGGGGCATCCGGTCCGCGACCTCGCGAAGTCGCTCACCGGCCCGGTGCGCAAGGCGCTCGGCCAGGACTCGGAGCCCGCCGCGCAACCCGTGAACAGACATGCCGGTACCCGGAAACGGCGGAGATCGGGTGCCTAGGCGTCTGCTCGCGGTCAGAAGGTGGTGTAGTCGCGCAGGGCGGCGGCCAGCGGAACCGGTACCCGCGCCTTGATCCTGGTGCCGTCGGCGGTGTGCTCGGTGGCATCGACCCGGCCGTCGGCGTGCACCCTGGCCACCAGATCGCCACGATCGTAGGGAATGGTCACGTCGACGGTGGTGTCGGTGGCAGGCACCAACTCCCCCATCCGGGCGCGCAGCTTGTCCACCCCGTCCCCGGTGCGGGCCGAGACGAACACCGCATCGGGCAGCGCCCGCCGCAGCTGGGCCAGCCCGACACCGGTCGCGGCGTCGGTCTTGTTGACCACCAACAACTCCGGTGGCGCGGTGATGCCGTACTCGGTGACGACGTCGTTGACGACGGCGCGCACGGCGTTGATCTGGGCCAGCGGGTTCACGTCGGAACCGTCCACCACATGCACGAGCAGATCGGCGTCGACGACCTCCTCCAGCGTGGACCGGAACGCCTCCACCAGCTGAGTGGGCAGGTGCCGCACGAATCCCACGGTGTCGGTCAGCACGAACGGCCGCCCGTCGTCGAACGCGCCCCGGCGGGTCGTCGGTTCCAGCGTCGCGAACAGGGCGTTCTCGACCAGCACACCGGCCCCGGTCAGCGCGTTGAGCAGGCTGGACTTACCGGCGTTGGTGTACCCGACGATGGCCACCGACCCGAGCTCGCTGCGCCTGCGGCCGCTGCGCTGGGTGTCGCGGATCTTCTTCATATCGCGAATCTCGCGGCGCAGCTTGGCCATCCGTTCCCGGATCCGCCTGCGATCGGTTTCGATCTTGGTCTCGCCGGGCCCGCGGGTGCCGACGCCGCCACCGGCGCCGCCGGCCCGGCCACCGGCCTGCCGCGACATCGATTCACCCCAGCCGCGCAGCCGCGGCAACATGTACTCCATCTGGGCCAGCGACACCTGCGCCTTACCCTCCCGGCTGGTGGCGTGCTGGGCGAAGATGTCGAGGATCAGGGCGGTGCGGTCGATGACCTTGACCTTGACCGCCTTCTCCAGCGCGTTCAGCTGGGCCGGGGACAGCTCACCGTCACAGATCACCGTATCGGCGCCGGTGGCCAGGACCACCTCGCGCAGTTCGATCGCCTTGCCCGAACCGATGTAAGTCGACGGGTCGGGCTTGTCCCGGCGCTGGATGAGTCCTTCCAGCACCTCCGAGCCCGCGGTCTCGGCGAGCGCGGCCAACTCGGCCAGGCTGGCGTCGGCGTCGGCGGCGCTGCCCTCGGTCCACACCCCGACCAGCACGACGCGTTCGAGGCGCAACTGCCGGTATTCGACCTCGGAGACGTCGGCCAGCTCGGTGGACAGTCCGGCGACACGGCGCAGCGAGGCGCGATCTTCGAGGGCCAGCTCGCCGGTGCTGGGCGCCGTCGAATGTGCCGTGGAATGTTGTGGGTAGGTCATATGTCCATCCAGGTTGGCACGCCCGCGACCCGTCGCGCACCCCAATTAGCCGTGTGCAGCGTTCCACCACTCGTCGGCCAGCTCGCCACGCGCCACCAGGACCGACGGTCCGCGCAGGTAGCTGGTGGATTCGGTGACGGTCACGGTGACCTCACCGCCGGGGATGCCCACCCGCAGCGTGCCGGTGTCGGCGCCGTCATGGGCGAGGGCCGCGACGGCGGCGGCGACCGTTCCGGTGCCGCACGACCGGGTTTCGCCGACCCCGCGCTCGTGCACGCGCATCGACACGGCACCGCCGACCGGAGGGGTCAGGATCTCGACGTTGACCCCGTCGGGGAACTGTGCGGCATCGAAGGACACCGGCCCGGCGACGTCCAGGACGGCCAGTTCGTCGGGCGTGATTCCCACGCAGGCCAGGTGCGGGTTGCCGACGTCGACGGCCACGCCGGTGAAACTGCGTCCGCCGACCACCGCGGCCCCGGTGCCGAACCGGTTGGCCTTGCCCATTTCGACGGTGACCTCGGCGGTGGTGGCGTCGACCCGGTGCAGCACCACCGGCCGCGGCCCGGCCAGCGAGCCGACCACGAACTCGTCGGCGGACTCCAGCCCGGCGGCGCGCAGGTAGTGGGCGAACACCCGTACCCCGTTGCCGCACATCTGGGCGATCGACCCGTCGGCGTTGCGGTAGTCCATGTACCAGTTGTCGGCGGCCACACCGTCGGGCAGCCGGTCGAACACCCCGGCGGCCAGCGCGGCGCCCGCGGTGGTGACCCGCAGGACACCGTCGGCGCCGAGGCCGCGGCGGCGATCGCACAGGGCGGCCACTGCGGCCGGTGTCAGCGACAACCGCGCGTCCGGGTCGGGCAGCACCACGAAGTCGTTCTGGGTGCCGTGCCCCTTCGCAAAGATCACCTGATCAGGATACGTGCCGCCACACCCGTACGGCTTCGTCGACCAGCCCGTCGGCCGAACCGTCCAGCCACACCACCCTCGGGTCACGCCGGAACCACGAGCGCTGCCTGCGCACGTAGCGGCGGGTGCCGACGAAGGTGGAGTGTCGAGCCTCCTGCGAACCCCCGTCACCCCCGGCGTCGAGGTCGGCGAGCACCTGCGCGTAGCCCAATGCCCGCGCCGCCGTGACCCCGTCGCGAAGGCCGCGGCCGGTCAACTCCCACACCTCGCCGACCAGGCCGTCGGCGAACATGGTGTCGGTGCGGCGGGCCAGGCGCTCGTCCAGAACCGCGGTGTCCCAGTCCAATCCGACGATCGCGGTGTCCCATCGGGGTGGGCCGATGCGCGGCGCCGACGCCGCGAACGGCTGACCGGTCAGCTCCACCACCTCCAGCGCCCGCACGATGCGCCTGCCGTCGGTCGGCAGGATCGACGCCCCGGCCGCGGGATCGACCCGGGTCAGTTCGGCGTGCAGCGCCGCCACCCCCAGCTCGGCGAGCCGGGTCTCCCAGCGCGCCCGCACCGCCGGATCGGTGGCCGGAAACGACCATTCGTCGAGCAGTGACTGGATGTAGAGCATCGAGCCGCCCACGATGACCGGGACCGCGCCGCGCGCCGCGATGGCCTCGACGTCGGCGCCGGCGGCCCGCTGATAGCGCGCGACCGTGGCGGTCTCGGTGACCTCGAGCACGTCGAGCTGGTGGTGCGGGATCCCTCGGCGCTCGGCGGGGGCCAGTTTGGCGGTGCCGATGTCCATCCCGCGGTAGAGCTGCATGGCGTCGGCGTTCACGACCTCGCCACCGAGCTGTTCGGCCAGTGCCAGGGCCAACGCGGATTTCCCGGTCCCGGTCGGCCCGATGACGGCGACGGGCCGGGTCACGGCAACCACTGTCCGACGAAGTACCCGACGCCGTAGGGGGCACCGCGGTACAGCTCGCGGGCCGAGCCGGGCGCGGGCTCGGTCAGCCCGGCCAGCACCTGGTATCCGACCCGACCGACGACGCCGTCCCCCAGCCCGGCCAGCGCCGCGACATCGCCCGCGGCCAGCGCGTCGTCGAGCTCCTGCTGCGCGGCCACCGAATCCGGCCGGTAGCCGCCGGGTGCGGCCGGGGTGAGGGTGTGCAGGCCGTCGGCGACGATGAGTACACCGACGTCGTCGGACTGTTCGTCGAGTTCGGCGCGCAGCCGCCGGCCGAACTCGGCCGCGGCGCCGGCCGGATGCGACGCCGCGTAGGCCCGCACCTCGGCGCTCACGGCCGGATCGACCCGCCCGCGGATCCAGCCGGCGATCAGCGCGCACAGCGGCAGCTGCGCCGGCGCACCGGGATCGCCGGGGCCCAGTGTGACCGGGACGTCGACGCCGTAGCCGGCGAACGTCCCGGTCCGGTCCGGGCCGACCACCGCATCGGCCGCGCCGACCCCCACGGCCAGCCAGCGCCGCGGCAGTACGGCCGCGGCCGCGGTCACGGCGTCGCGCAACGCGGCCGTCTCCGCGCAGGCGGCACCGACCAGTTCGGGCACCATGACCGGTGCTGCCGGGACGATCGCGATGGCGCTGAGCACCAGACCAAACTAGTGCGGCACTAGGGCGTCACGGCCATGGACCGCTGTTCGCCGGCGGCCTCACCCCTGGCCAGCGCGACCGTGGCCACCACCAGCACGGCCACCGCGACGAGCAGCGCCAGCCAGCCGGTGTCGCCGGGGCGCACGGTCTCGCCCAGCACGACCAGGCCCAGCATCGAGGCCACCGCCGGTTCGGTCACCGTCATGGTGGGCAGCGACGCGGTCAGCGCACCGGCCCGGAACGAGGACTGCTGCAGCACCGTGCCCGCGACCGCCACCGCGATCCACAGGTAGAGCTCCGGGGTGCCCAGCACGGCCAACGGGCCTGCGTCGCGTCCGAACGCGAGCCGGTCGACCACGCCTTTGGTGAGCACCGCGAACACCCCCCACATGGCGCCGGACACCGCGGCCAGCAGGACCGCGCTGACCGTACCGGTCCAGATGCGGGCGCCCACCAGGCACAGCAGCACGGCCGGGCCGAGGATCGCGATGGCCACCGACCAGGCCTCCAGCGGTGCCCTGGCGTGGCCCGGGGTCGGATTCCCGACCGTCACGATCACCGCGACCGCGCCGGCCAGCAGCGCCGCCCACAGCCATTCCCGGCCGGTCACCCGCCGACGGGTCAGCCGGGCGTTGACCGGCAGCGCGAACAGCAGCGAGGTCACCAGCAGCGCCTGGACCAGCAACACCGATCCGAGGCCCAGCGCGGCCGCCTGCAGGGCGAAGCCGACCGCGGCGACCAGGCTGCCGAGCCACCATTGACGGTCGGCCAGCAGCCGGGCGAACAGGCCGAGGTGACCGACCGGGTCCCCGGTCACCTGGTGGGCCGAGCGCTGGTGGATGACGTCGCCGATCGCGATGAACAGGGCCGCGCCGAGCGCGAGCAGGACCGCCGCATCAGCCCGATCGATGCCCACGTCCATCGGTTCCTCCGGAGTTTGTGGAGTCATTGAGCCTAAAGCCATGGGCACGGCCCGGCGCGACCTGCTTGAATAGCGGTCGAAGCTGACAGCAATCGGGCGCCGCGTCGCGCGGCAGATGCGCGGGTCTCCCGCGCGGAGAACGAGGAGCGGATATGACCACCAGTGAGCCAGGCGGCGCCACGCCCAAGCCGACCCCCCGGCCCACCCCGAGCTCGGTTCCACGGCCGGGACCACCCCGCCCCGTTCCCCACCCCGGCCGGGCCAACCCGGTGGTCGCGGTGGCACCGACCGGCGATCCGCACCGGTTCGGCCGGGTCGACCCGGACGGCACCGTGTGGCTGATCACTGCGTCCGGTGAACGCGTCATCGGCTCGTGGCAGGCCGGCGACACCGAATCGGCCTACGCCCATTTCGGCCGCCGTTTCGACGATCTGCACACCGAGGTGGCGTTGCTGGAGCGCAGGCTGACCTCGGGCACCGGCGATGCCCGCAAGATCAGGTCCGCCGCCGCCGCACTGGCCGAAACCCTGCCCACCGCAGCTGTTCTCGGCGATGTCGACGCCTTGAGTGCGCGGCTCTCGGCGATCCTGGAGCGGGCCGATTCGGCCGCGGCGACCGAGCGCGCGCAGCGCGATGAGCAACGCTCCGCGCAGACCGCACGCAAGGAGGCGCTGGCCGCGGAGGCCGAGGACGTCGCGGTCAACTCCACCCAGTGGAAGGCGGCCGGTGACCGGCTGCGCGAGATTCTGGAGGAGTGGCGCACCATCACCGGGCTGGACCGCAAGGTCGACGATGCGCTGTGGAAGCGCTACTCCGCGGCCCGTGAGACCTTCAACCGCCGCCGCGGCTCGCATTTCGCCGAACTCGACCGCGGCCGGGTCGGTGCCCGACAGGCCAAGGAGGCGCTGTGCGAACGCGCCGAGGCGTTGTCCGACTCCACCGAATGGGGGCCCACCGGAGCCGCGTTCCGTGACCTGCTGACCGAATGGAAGGCGGCGGGCCGGGCCGCCAAGGATGTCGACGACGCCCTGTGGCAACGGTTCAAGGCCGCCCAGGACACGTTCTTCTCGGCGCGAAACGCCGCCAACGCCGAACGCGACGCCGAGTTCAAGCAGAACGCGGCCGCCAAGGAGGCCCTGTTGGCCGAGGCGGAGAAGATCGACACCGGCGACCTGGACTCGGCGCGGGCGGCGCTGCGCACCATCGGGGACAAATGGGATGCGATCGGCAAGGTGCCCCGCGAACGGGCGGCCGACCTGGAACGACGGTTGCGGGCCATCGAGAAGAAGGTCCGCGACGCCCCGGCCGGCGGCGTCGACCCGGAGGCCCAGGCCAGGGCCGATCAGTTCCGGACCCGCGCCGAGCAGTTCGAACGCCAGGCCGAGAAGGCCGCCGCGGCCGGCCGGACCAAGGATGCCGATGCGGCCAGGGCCAGCGCCGAGCAGTGGCGGCAGTGGGCCGATGCGGCGGCCGAAGCGCTGGGTAAACGCCGCTAGGACCCGGTGGGCCCGTCCCCGTCGGTGCGGTCGATATCGTCGAGCAGACCACGCTGGTGACGTCGCGCCACGGCGCGTCGGCGTTCCTCCTCGGCCGCCAGCTGGACCGCGGTGCGCGACCACACCACCCGCGCCCAGTGGAAGGTCAGCAGGATCACCGCGATCCACGCGACGATCAGGCCGATACCCGGTCCGGGATGGGGTGCCGCGGTCTGGCGGGACCACACCGCAAGCAGGCCAAGCGCGCTCGCGACCACCGACCCGGCCAGCGCCACCCAGGCCAGGGCCCAGCGGCGGGTCAGCAGCGCCAGCGTCGAGAACCCGACCGAGAACACCAGCGCCAACCAGGTGAACACCCGCGAGGGCAGCGATATCCCGTCCCTGACGGCGGCGGCGTCGCCGACCAGCACGTCGAAACCCTTACTGGCGCCGGTGTGCGGCAAGACGAACGACAGCAGGATCACGAACACCAGGACCGCGACCACCATCGCCCTGGCGCCGGGATCGAACTCGCGGGCCATCTTGCGTTCGACCGCGGCGAGATCACCCTTGAACTGATCGAAATCCGGTTCGTTGCTCAACATCCACACCCTCCGGCAGCCGGCTGGGCGGGCACGCCGATGCGCGGCATGCCGAGCCCCACGCCGGTACGCGGCCGTTGGCCGGCCGCATGGGCATCGCCTGCGCGGGTACGCCGATGCCCGGTCAGCGCGGCGTCGGCGATCAGATGGTGCGGGGCGGCCCCGGTCACGGTGGTGGTGACGATATCGCCGGGCCGGATGCGCTCGGCGTCGGCGCCGGGGCTGAAGTGCACCAGCCGACCGTCGCGGGCCCGGCCGGACATCCGGGCGGTGGCTGCGTCCTTGCGACCCTCACCGGTGGCCACCAGCAGTTCGACGGCCCGGCCCAGCTGGGCCCGGTTCTCCTCCAGCGAGATGCGTTCCTGCAGTTCGATCAGCCGCTGATAGCGCTCGGTCACAACCGCTTTGGGCAGCTGGTCGGCCATATCGGCCGCCGGGGTGCCGGGCCGCTTGGAGTACTGGAAGGTGAACGCCGACGCAAAGCGCGACCGTTCGACCACGTCGAGGGTGGCCTGGAAGTCGGCCTCGGTCTCGCCGGGGAACCCGACGATGAGGTCGGTGGTGATCGCCGCGTGCGGGATCGCGGCCCGCACCCGGTCGATGATGCCCAGATAGCGGTCGGCCCGGTAGGAGCGCCGCATGGCCTTGAGCATCCGGTCGGACCCCGACTGCAGCGGCATGTGCAGTGTGGGACACACATTGGGGGTCTCGGCCATGGCTTCGATCACGTCATCGGTGAACTCGGCGGGGTGCGGCGAGGTGAACCGGACCCGCTCCAGCCCGTCGATCCGGCCGCAGGCGCGCAGGAGTTTGGCGAATGCGCCGCGGTCGCGGGGCAGGCGCTCGTCCGAGAAAGACACGCCGTAGGCGTTGACGTTCTGGCCGAGCAGCGTGACCTCGAGCACTCCCTGGTCCACCAGCGATCCCACCTCGGCCAGGATGTCGCCCGGCCTGCGGTCGACCTCTTTGCCGCGCAGCGAGGGAACGATGCAGAACGTGCAGGTGTTGTTGCATCCCACCGAAATGGAAACCCATGCGGCGTAAGCGGATTCACGTGCCGCGGGCAGCGTTGACGGAAACTCCTGCAGCGATTCGACGATCTCGACCTGGGCGGTCCGGTTGTGCCGGGCCCGGTCCAGCAGGGCGGGCAGCGAACCGATGTTGTGGGTCCCGAACACTACGTCGACCCACGGGGCGCGGGTCAGCACGGCGTCGCGGTCCTTCTGGGCCAGGCAGCCACCCACGGCGATCTGCATGTCCGGGTCGGCCTGCTTGCGCGGGGCCAGGTGGCTGAGGTTCCCGTAGAGCTTGTTGTCGGCGTTCTCGCGCACCGCGCAGGTGTTGAACACGACGACGTCGGCGTCGTCGCCGTCGCGGGCGCGCCGGTACCCGGCCGCATCCAGCAGGCCGGACAACCGCTCGGAATCGTGCACGTTCATCTGGCAGCCGTAGGTGCGGACCTGGTAGGTGCGCTCGCGCGGGGAGCCGGCCGCGGGCGGACGGCCACCGGCCGTCTGCCCTGCCGTATCGCGGGTCACCGTCGAAGTCACGGCCTTTATGGTACGGACGTCTGCCGGGCGCCGACCGGGCAGGAGGCCACCGCCGCGGCGGCTCCCGACGCGGATTGACGAGTTGCGAGCAAGCTGGGCGATCCCTGGGTAAGGTCAGCTGCCATGGGAAGCCCCGGCGCGCAGCCGAAGGTCGATGATCCGGCGCCGCCAGAGGTGCCGATGATCTCACTGTCGGGAGTCAACAAACACTTCGGTCCGCTGCACGTGCTCAAGGACATCGACCTCGAAGTGGGCCGGGGCCAGGTCGTCGTGGTGCTCGGCCCGTCCGGGTCGGGCAAATCGACGTTGTGCCGCACCATCAACCGGCTGGAGACCATCGACTCGGGGACGATCGCCGTCGACGGGCAGCCCCTGCCCGCCGAGGGCCGCAAGCTCGCCGCGTTGCGCTCCGACGTCGGGATGGTGTTCCAGTCCTTCAACCTTTTCGCGCACAAGACGATCCTGGAGAACGTGGCGCTGGCGCCGGCCAAGGTCCGCAAACTCGCCAAGGACTCGGCGCGCGATTCGGCGATGGCGCTGCTGGAGCGGGTCGGGGTGGCCAACCAGGCCGACAAGTATCCGGCGCAGCTGTCGGGTGGCCAGCAGCAGCGGGTGGCGATCGCCCGGTCGCTGGCGATGAACCCGAAGGTGATGCTGTTCGACGAGCCCACCAGCGCACTCGACCCGGAGATGATCAACGAGGTGCTGGCGGTGATGAGCTCGCTTGCCGCCGAGGGGATGACGATGGTGGTGGTGACCCACGAGATGGGCTTCGCCCGCCGGGCGTCGGACCGCGTGGTGTTCATGGCCGACGGCGCCATCGTCGAGGACGCCGAACCCGCCGAGTTCTTCGACAATCCGAAATCCGATCGCGCCAAAGATTTTCTCGGCAAGATTCTTCATCACTAACTGTCCGGTGAAAGGAACCAAAACAATGCGGTCCATCGCTCTGAGTCCTGCGCGCGTCGTCGGTGCCGTCGCGCTCGCCGTCGCCCTGCCGCTCACCGCGACTGCCTGTGGCGGTGGCGGTGGCGGCGACGAGGGCAACAAGATCGTGATCGGAACCAAATACGACCAGCCCGGCCTCGGCCTCAAGAAGCCGGACGGCAGCGTGTCGGGATTCGACGTCGACGTCGCCAAGTACGTGGCCAACGAACTCGGCTACGGCGAGGATCAGATCGAGTGGAAGGAAGCGCCGTCGGCGCAGCGCGAGACGCTGATCCAGAACGGCCAGGTCGACTACATCGCGGCCACCTACTCGATCACCGACGCCCGCAAGGAGAAGGTCGACTTCGCCGGGCCGTACCTGATCACCGGACAGAGCCTGCTGGTGCGTGCCGACAGCAACGACATCACCGGCGCGGCGTCGCTGGAGAACAACAAGAAGCTGTGCTCGGTGTCGGGGTCGACGCCGGCACAACGCATCAAGGACGAGTACCCGAAGGTGCAGCTGCAGCAGTACGACACCTATTCGGCCTGTGTCGAGGCGCTCAAGAACGGTCAGGTGGACGCGCTCACCACCGATGAGGTGATCCTGGCCGGTTACGCCGCGCAGACCCCCGGTGCGTTCAAGATCGTCGGCAAGCCGTTCTCCGAGGAGCGCTACGGCATCGGCCTGAAGAAGGGCGATACCGAGATGCGCGACAAGATCAACGCCGCCATCGAGAAGATGGAGTCCAGCGGGGCCTGGAAAGAGGCGTTCGACAAGAACCTCGGCCCGGCAGGCATCCAGGCGCCCACGCCGCCGTCGGTCGACAAGTAACCGGCGGGAGGCGCAGCTCCGGCCGTGGAGATCTTCACCGAGTACCGCGATGAGATCATCGCGGCGTTCTGGACGACCATCCAACTGACGGTGTATTCCGCGGTCGGAGCGCTCATTCTGGGCACGGTGCTGGCCGCGATGCGGCTGGCACCGACCCCGGTGCTGAACTGGATCGGCACCACGTATGTGAACGTGGTGCGCAACACGCCGCTGACGCTGATCATTCTGTTCTGCTCATTCGGCGTCGGACAGACGTTGGGGATCACGCTCGTCGACCCCGACTCGCCGACCTCGATCGCCGACAGCAGCTTCCGCCTGGCGGTGCTCGGGTTGACCGTCTACACCGCATCGTTCGTCTGCGAGACGGTGCGCTCGGGGGTGAACACGGTGCCGCTCGGCCAGGCCGAGGCCGCGCGGTCGTTGGGGCTGACGTTCGCCCAGAACCTGCGGCTGATCCTGCTGCCGCAGGCGTTCCGTGCGGTGATCATTCCGCTGGGCTCGGTGCTGATCGCGCTGACCAAGAACACCACGATCGCCTCGGCGATCGGCGTGGCCGAGGCGGCCCTGTTGATGAAGACCATGATCGAGAACACCGCGGCGCTGCTCACAGTGGGTGCCATCTTCGCGGCCGGGTTCATCGTGCTGACCCTGCCGCTCGGCCTGTTGTTCGGCTGGCTCGGTAAACGATTCGCGGTGGTGCGGTAGTGAGTGCCTCGGTTCTGTTCGACGCACCCGGGCCGCGGGCGCGGGTCCGCAATGCGGTGATGACGGCGCTCACCGTGGTGATCGCCGTCGCGCTGATCGGGTTCGTGCTGTTCCAGCTGTGGACCAAGGGCCAGCTGCAGGCCGCGAAGTGGCAGCCGTTCCTGACCGCGGATCTGTGGCGGACCTATGTGCTGCCCGGTGTGCAGGGCACGCTGACCGCCGCGGCGGTGTCGATCGTGCTGGCTCTGGCGCTGGGCCTGGTGCTGGGCGTCGGCCGGCTGGCGCCCGTCCCTCCGATCCGCTGGCTGTGCGCGACGGTCGTGGAGTTCTTCCGTGCGGTGCCGGTGCTGATCATGATGATCTTCGCCTACTTCCTGTACGCCGTGTACGACGTGTTCCCGTCCAAACACCTTGCCCTGGCCGGGGTTATCACGGGCCTGACGCTCTACAACGGTGCGGTGATCGCCGAGATCGTGCGCGCCGGGATCAATTCCCTGCCCCGCGGCCAGCGTGAGGCCGCGCTGTCGCTCGGAATGTCCTGGGGCCAGACGATGCGGTTGATCCTGCTGCCGCAGGCGATCACCGCGATGCTGCCGGTGCTGGTGTCCCAGTTGGTGGTGGTGCTCAAGGACACCGCGATCGGCTATCAGATCACCTTCGTCGAGATGGTGCGTCAGGGCACCAATATCGGGTCGTCGTACAGCAACTACCTTCCCGCGCTGATCGTCATCGCGGTCCTGATGATCAGCGTGAACTACGCGTTGTCGGCGTTTGCCACCCGGATCGAACGCCGGCTGCGCCGCTCCAGCCGGGGCCCGGCCCCGCTGGACGCCGAGGCGATCGAACAGGAGGGCGCGCCCGGCGCGCAGGTGCTTGCGACCCAACGGGATTGAGCGTTCAGGCCAGGCGGTAGCCGCCCGAGGCGATCGCGCGCCGAACCCGGGCGGCGGTGCCCGCCGCATCCAGCCCGTCGTTGTCGATGACGTGGTGCTCCAACGCGCCGAGATCGGCGAACGCCCGGTATAGACCCGTGATGGCGCCAGGGTCCTTCAGATCCTCACCGCTGCGGGCCTGCGCGCGCCGCAGAGCCGTGTCGAGGGCAGGCCGCAGCACGATGTAGGACACGGCAGGCCCGGCCGTGTTGGCCATGGCGCGGAACGGAGCCAGAAACCACGGTCCGACGATGCCGTCGGCGATCACATCGAATCCGCCTCGGGCATACGTCGCCGCGGCGGCCACGATCGCATCGACGACCACCTCGTTCTGGCGTTGCGCCTCGGGCAGGTACGGCGGAATGTGGCCGGCCCGGATCGCCCGGTAGAACTGGTCGGTGGTCAGATGCACGGTCGGCCGGTCCGCCGAGTCGGCGATGAGCCCCGCCACCGTGGTCTTTCCGACCGCGGGAGGACCGGACAGGATCACCACGTCACCACTCACGTTCGCCAACCTAGTCGGCGGCCCTCCCCGTCACACCGTACGGCGCTCCCGCTCATTCGCCAGCTCCACCGTCACCACATCCAGGGCCATGGACTGGCCGTAGCCGCGACGGGCGAGCATCCCGACCAGCCGGCGGGTGACCCTGTTCTCGGCGTCCCGGTCGCCCGGGTCGCCCAGCTTCTCCCGGCGCAGCTTGTCGCGGACCAGTTGTTCGGCCCGCTGACGTTCGGCCGCGGGATCGAGGTCGGCCAGCGCCGCGGTGATCACCTCACCGTCGACGCCCTTCTTGCGCAGCTCGACGGCCAACGCCCGCTTACCTTTTCCGGAGTTGGCGTGCCGGGAACGCACCCACTGCTCGGCGAAATCCTCGTCGTCGATCAGGCCGACTTCGGTGAGCCGGTCGAGCACCGTGGTGCTCACGTCCTCGGGATAACCCCGTTTGACCAGTTGGGCTGCCAACTCGGCGCGGGTGCGAGCCCGCACGGTGAGCAGGCGCAGACACACGTTGTGTGCCTGTTCCTCGCGTTTGCGGGGATCCTGCGCCTGCTCCTCGTGCCGGTCGTCCGGCTCAGAAGTCAACCGGGGCGGGCAGGACGTCATCGGTGGTCTCGGCGGTCACGACGGCACCGATACCGAGCTTCTCTTTGATCTTCTTCTCGATCTCGTTGGCGACATCGCCGTTCTCCAGCAGGAAGTTGCGGGCGTTCTCCTTGCCCTGGCCCAACTGCTCACCCTCGTAGGTGAACCAGGAACCCGACTTCCGGATGAAGCCGTGCTCGACCCCCATGTCGATGAGTGAGCCTTCGCGGCTGATCCCCCGGCCGTAAAGGATGTCGAACTCGGCCTGCTTGAACGGCGGCGACACCTTGTTCTTGACGATCTTGACCCGGGTGCGGTTACCGACCGCATCGGTGCCGTCCTTGAGGGTCTCGATGCGGCGAACGTCCAGGCGGACCGAGGCGTAGAACTTCAGAGCCTTACCACCCGTGGTCGTTTCGGGGCTGCCGAACATCACCCCGATCTTCTCGCGGAGCTGGTTGATGAAGATCGCGGTGGTGCCCGAGTTGTTGAGCGCGCCGGTCATCTTGCGCAGCGCCTGGCTCATCAGGCGGGCCTGCAGGCCCACATGGCT
>NZ_JBSFPX010000134.1:0-20967 GCF_053588415.1 Mycobacterium sp. NPDC003449 | reverse complement strand
TATAGGCGGCCAGGCAGCGCGAGGACGCCGAGCGGGCCAGCAGGGCGCGGTCCTCGACCGCGTCGGTGCTCGTGGTGCGGACCAGGACCACGACGTCATATCGGGCCGGCCGAACGCCGACCTGCTCGAGCAGATCCGATCCCTCGCCGGGCGGGCGCAACGCGCCGCGGAAGACGACGACCTCGGTCACGTCGTCGCGACGGGTCAGTGCCTGCGCCAGTTCGGCGAGCCGGGCGATGACCCGGCGCCGGGTGCGCGACGGCAGCGTGAGCGGCCCGGCCCAACGGCCGATCTCGGCCGCCAGAAGCAGAAATCCGTTGTCGGTCGGCCGGTCCAGGCGGGCGGTGACGGCGAGTTCGCCGTTGACGAGTTTCATGGGTTTTCCTATCTCTGTGTCGGTTTCGGTGGTCAGCGCCGGTCCAGGCCGGACAGCCGCCATGCCAGCGCGCGGCGCACCGGGGGCAGCGCCCCGGCCATCCGCATGACGCGGTTGCGCAGGGTGCGGCGGCGCGCGGTGGCCAGTTCGGTGAGCCGGCCCGTCATCGAGACGATGCGGCCCGCGGTGCGCCTGCGGGTCTGCGCGTAGTCGTCGAGCAGGGTTTCGGGCCCGCCGCTCAGCACCCGCGACAGGCTTTCGCCGAGCCGGACGGCGTCCTCGATCCCGAGGTTCATGCCCTGCCCGCCCGCCGGGGAGTGCACGTGGGCGGCGTCGCCGGCGAGCAGGATGCGGCCGTCGCGGAACGCGTCGGCGATGCGGTGGTGGACCCGGAACCGCGAACCCCACACCACTTCCTCGACCACGACGGGCGCCGCCACCGGGCCGCGTTCGTCGAGGAGGCGTTGCACGAACGCGATATCGGGGTGTTGCGGGGCGTCATCCACCGTGGCGACGATGCGGTACAGCCCGTCGGGCAACGGTGCGACGACCACCAGCCCGCCCGGCGAGAAGTACAGGATGACCTCGTCGGCGGGCACGCCGCCGGACACCCGGACATCGGCGAGGGTGAAGGACTCGTTGTACTCGCCGCCGCTGAACCCGATCCCGGCCTGCTCGCGGACCGTGCTGTGCATGCCGTCGGCGCCGATCAGGTAGCGCGCCTCGATCCGCCCGCCGTCGGCGAACGTGGCCTCGGCGTGGGTCGGCCGCCGCCGGATCCCGGTCACGGTGGCCGGGCGCACGACCTTCCCGCCGAGTTCTTCGAGCCGGTTGAGCAGGAAGGCCTCGGTATCGGCCTGCGAGATCATCAGCGTGTACGGGTAGCGCGTGGGGAGGTCGCCGAACGGGACCCCGATGAGCAACTCGTCGCGGTCGCGGATGGCGAAGGTCGGCGTGTGCACGCCGCGGGCGACCAGCTGGTCGACGACGCCGTAGGGCTCCAGGAGCTCGAGCGTGTGGGAGTGGACCACGGCCGCGCGGGAGGTGTTGGCGCCTTCGGCCTGGCCGTCGACGACGGTCACATCGTGTCCGAGCTGGGTCAGCACGATCGCGGCGGTCAGCCCGACCGGACCGGCTCCGACGATCAGGACGTCAGTGGTGGTGGTTTGCATCTCGACTCCTTCGATCGGGTTGTCAACAACTGTTGGCCAACGTGTGTTGACTTCAAGGTAGGCGGGCGCGGGAGGCTTGTCAACACTTGTTGGCCTACACTTGTTGGCATGAGACGACCGGCCGCCGAAACCAAGTCCGTCATCCTGGCCGCGGCGCGTGAGCGCTTCGCCGCCGACGGTTACGAACGGGCCACCATCCGCGCGATCGCCGCCGACGCCGGGATCGACCCGTCGATGGTGATGCGTTACTACGGCAACAAGGAACGGCTGTTCGCCGCCGCCGCCGAATTCGACCTGGAGCTACCCGACCTCGCCGAGGTTCCCCGCGAGGACATCGGCACCGCGCTGGCCGCCCATTTCCTCGAACGCTGGGAACGCGACGAGGCGCTGCTGATCCTGCTGCGGGCCGGCGTCACCAATGCGGCGGTCGCCGACCGGATGCGGACGATCTTCGCCGGCCAACTCGCGCCGGTCATCGCCAAACTGACCGGGGCGGCCGCCGACACCCCGGCGCGGGCCAGCCTGGCGGCCTCGCAGGTGCTCGGCCTGGCGTTGTGCCGCTACGTGCTGGCGTTTCCGCCGTTGGTGGATATGGACCGACAGACCGTGGTCGACTGGATCGGCCCCACCCTGCAGCGCTACCTGGTCGGCTGATTCAGATCCGCTCGATCACCGAATGCAGCAGCGAACCCATCCGGGTCGCGGACTGCCTGCCGGCCTCCAGCACCTCGTCGTGGCTCAGCGGCAGGCCGGTCATGCCCGCGGCGAGGTTGGTCACCAGGGAGATCGCCAGCACCTCGGCTCCGGCCGCCCTCGCCGCGATCGTCTCGTGCACCGTCGACATGCCGACTAGGTCGGCGCCGAGGGTGCGCAGCATCCGGATCTCGGCAGGCGTCTCGTAGTGCGGGCCGGGCAGCCCGGCGTAGACCCCCTCGGCCAGCTCCGGATCGATCTCGCGGGCCAGCGCCCGCAGCCGCGGCGCGTAGGCGTCGACCAGATCGACGAACTGCGCACCGACCAACGGGGACCGGGCGGTCAGGTTGAGATGGTCGCTGATCAGCACCGGCTGGCCGACCCGATAGTCCTCGCGCAGCCCGCCCGCGGCGTTGGTCAGCACCACCGTGTGCACCCCGGTCGCGGCCGCCGCGCGCACCGGATGCACGACGTGGCGCAGGTCGTGCCCTTCGTAGGCATGGATGCGGCCGACCAGGACCAGCACCCGGTGGGCGCCGATCCGCACCGACCGCACCTGGCCGCCGTGGCCCGCCGCGCTGGGCGGGGTGAAGCCGGGGAGTTCGGCCATCGGGACGACGGCCACCGCGTCGCCGAGCCGGGCCACGGCGGGCGCCCAGCCCGAACCGAGGACCACGGCGACGTCGTGATGTTCGACGCCGGTCCGGTCGGCGATGGCTGCTGCGGCTTCGGACGCGGCGTGCGGATCGGTCACGACAGCCGAGCTTAACGCCCGTCCGACCGTGGTGAGATACTGCGGGAATGCCCACCGCCACCGCGTCGCTGAACGTTGAGGACGCCGTCAACCGGCGCCGTGGCGACCTCGTCGAGCTGTCCCATTCGATCCACGCCGAGCCGGAGTTGGCGTTCGCCGAGTATCGCAGCGCCGCCAAGACGCAGGCCATGGTGTCCGAGTACGGCTTCGAGATGACCGCCGCCCCCGGCGGACTGGACACGGCGTTCCGGGCCTCCTACGGCAGCGGGCCGCTCGTGGTCGGCATCTGCGCCGAATACGACGCACTCCCCGGGATCGGTCACGCCTGCGGGCACAACATCATCGCGGCCTCGGCCGTCGGCACCGCGCTGGCGCTGGCCGACGTCGCCGACGAGCTGGGCCTCACCGTCGTCCTGCTCGGCACCCCGGCCGAGGAACTGGGCGGCGGAAAGGTGTTGCTGCTCAACGCCGGAGTGTTCGACGACATCGCCGCCACCGTGATGCTGCACCCGGGGCCGGTGGACATCGCCGCGGCCCGCTCGCTGGCGTTGTCGGAGGTGACGGTCGGCTACACGGGCCGCGAATCGCATGCGGCGGTCGCGCCCTATCTCGGGGTCAACGCCGGTGACGCGATCACCGTCGCGCAGGTGGCCATCGGGCTGCTGCGCCAGCAGCTGTTGCCGGGGCAGATGGTGCACGGCATCGTCACGCACGGTGGTGAGGCGACCAACGTCATCCCAGGGCGGACCGAGATGCGGTACACGATGCGGGCCACCGACCTGGCGGCGCTGCGGGAGCTGGAGGGCCGGATGGCCGGCTGCTTCCAGGCCGGGGCGCTGGCGACGGGTTGCGAGTTTGCGGTGACCGATACCGCGCCGGCCTACGCCGAACTGGTGCCCGACCCGTGGCTGTCGGAGACCGTGCGCGCCGAGATGGTGCGGCTGGGCCGTGAGCCGCTGCCCGCCGGCGTCGAGGCCGGGGTGCCGCTCGGCAGCACCGACATGGGCAACGTCACCCAGGTGATGCCGGGCATCCATCCGGTGATCGGGATCGACTCGGGCGGGGCCGCCATCCATCAGCCCGGCTTCACCGCGGCGGCGGCCGGGCCGAGCGCCGACACGGCCGTCATCGAGGGGGCGATCATGCTGGCGCGCACCGTGGTTCGGCTCGCCGAAACGCCGTCCGAGCGTAACCGCGTGCTGGCCGCGCAGACCCGGCGGGCGGCGTCATGAGCGCGGCGGATCTGGGTGCGGTCGCCGGGCGCTGGCTCGACGAACACCACGACGAGATGGTGGCGTGGCGGCGTCACATCCACGCCCATCCGGAGCTGGGCCGCCAGGAGTTCGCCACCACCGAGTTCGTCGCGCGTCATCTGGCCGATGCCGGCCTCAACCCCAAGGTGCTGCCCGGCGGCACCGGCCTGATCTGCGATTTCGGGCCCGAGGACGGCCCGCGCATCGCGCTGCGCGCCGATATGGACGCGCTGCCGATGGCCGACCGCACCGGCGCGTCGTACGCGTCGACCGTGCCCAATGTCGCGCACGCCTGCGGTCACGACGCCCACACCTCGGTGCTGCTCGGGGCGGCCCTCGCACTGGTATCGGCCCCGGAACTGCCGGTCGGGGTCCGGTTGATCTTCCAGGCCGCCGAGGAGCTGATGCCCGGTGGCGCGATCGACGCGATCAACGCCGGGGTGCTGGCCGGGGTGTCGCGGATCTTCGCACTGCACTGCGATCCGCGTCTGCTGGTGGGGCGGGTGGCCACCAAACCGGGTCCGATCACCTCGGCCGCCGACTCCATCGAGATCACCCTGCATTCGCCGGGCGGGCACACCTCGCGCCCGCATCTGACCGGCGATCTGGTCTACGGCCTCGGCGCCCTGATCACCGGGCTGCCCGGCGTGCTGTCGCGGCGTATCGACCCGCGCCACGACACCGTGATGGTGTGGGGCGCGGTCAACGCCGGCGTCGCCGCCAATGCGATACCGCAGATCGGCACCCTGGCCGGCACCATCCGCACGGCCAGCCGCGACACCTGGCTGACGCTGGAATCCATTGTCGAGGAAACGGTTACGGCGCTGCTGGCCCCGCTGAACATCGAGCACAGCCTGAACTACCGCAGGGGAGTGCCGCCGGTGGTGAACGAGGAGGTGTCGACCCGGATCCTCACCCACGCCGTCGAGGCGGTCGGCCCCGATACGCTCGCCGACACCCATCAGTCCGGGGGCGGCGAGGACTTCTCCTGGTATTTGGAGGATGTGCCCGGCGCGATGGCCCGACTCGGGGTCTGGAGCGGTCAGGGGCCGCAACTCGACCTGCACCAGCCCACGTTCGATCTGGACGAGCGGGCGCTTGCGATCGGCGTGCGCACCTTCGTCAACATCGTCGCCGCCTCTTAGTTTTGCCGAGCGTGCGTGTCTGTTGCCCGGCGCGCCGAGTTTTGCCGGCACTTCGCGCACCTTCGCGGGCCGCGACTCGGCCGCTCAGTTATCCACAGCGCGTGATGCATCCACAATTTCGCACTGACCGCCTTCCGGAAGACCGCTGCGGCGTCGACGCTCATCGATATGAACCCTCAACTCGCCGCGCTCTTCGATACCCAGGGTGGCGTTGCCACCAGTGCACAGATTCTCGGGCTGATTACCCGGCACGCGTTCGATCGTGCCGTGGATAGTGGTGCACTGGAACGCATTTGGCAGGGAATCTACTGTGTCGGCGAGCCGACCGATGGATTGCGTCTCCGCGGACTCGACCTGTCGGCTGGCCGCAAGGTTGCGGTGTGCCTGGGCACCGCGGCGGCGCTGCACGGATTCGACACGGAGGGGCCACCGGACCTGCACATCCTCAATCCGCCCTGCGGCCAGATGCGCTCGGCGGACGGGCTGGTAGTTCACCGTCGCGACGGTGCTCCGTTGACGGTCGTCGGTGGCCGGTATGTCACGGCGCCTGCCTGGACGGCCATCGAGGTGGCTCGTGCATTGCGTCGTCCGCGGGCTCTGGCGACCTTGGACGCCGCGCTGCGTAGCGGAACGTGCACACGCTCCGGACTGTGGCGGGCTGCCATCGCGCAAGCGGGCCGGCGCGGCATCGTCAACGTTCGGAATCTGATTGCACTGGCCGACGAAAGGGCGGAATCGCCGATGGAGAGTGAGGCGCGACTGGTCATGCTCGACGGCGGTCTGCCGGTTCCTGAGTTGCAGTTTGAGGTCATCGACGGCAGCGGCCAGCTCAGGCGGCTTGATTTCGCCTGGCCGCACCGACGGGTCGCGGTCGAATACGACAGCCTCGATTGGCACGGCAATCCCGACGCGCTGCGCGACGACCGCAGGCGTACCGCGGCCCTGATGGATGTCGGCTGGACCGTCATCGGGATCGTGTTCGAGGACGTACGGCACCGCCACGGGGAGCTGGTGGCGCGGATCAATGAGCAGTTGAGTCACGCTCGGGCGGCGTGAGGGTGCGCCGACTGCTGACGAAACGCGGCGCGCCGGGCAACAGACACGCACGCTCGCGGTGCAGACAGTTAGGGGCCGATGTTGCGGGCGGGACGGGTGCGCAGACTGTGCACATACTGCGACGGTGCCCCGGCGATCTCGGCGGCATCGGCCATCACCCCGAGATAACGCGCCGACGGCAGCCCGCCCTCCCACGCGTCGACGACGTACAGCCAGGCCAGCACGGGATCGGTGGTGGTATCCGAGGACAGCCGATCCACCCGGCACCGGATCTTCTTGTGGAACCCGAGCTCGGATCCCTCCCAGCGGTCCAGCGACTGCTCATCCGACGACGTCATGTCGTAGAGCACCACGAAGACCTTCGAGAGTGGATCCTCGACGACGGTGGCCAGTGCGCCCTCCCAGCCGATGTCCTCGCCGCCGAAGGTCAGCCGCCAGCCATGCAGCCACCCGGTTCCCGCCATCGGCGAGTGGGGGGCGCGCTCGAGCATTTGCTCCGGATGCATGTTCGAGCCATACGCGGCGTAAAGCGGCACGGTAAGACAGCTTAATCCGCGAAGTTCGTTAGGTTGGTCCCGTGGTTACCCGCATCGTGATCATCGGCGGCGGCCCCGCCGGTTATGAGGCGGCCCTGGTCGCCGCGGCCCGTGGACCCGAGGTCGCCAGCGTCACCGTTGTCGACTGCGACGGCATCGGCGGTGCCTGTGTGCTCTGGGACTGCGTGCCGTCCAAGACGTTCATCGCATCGACGGGCGTGCGCACCGAACTCCGCCGCGCCCCCAACCTGGGCTACACGCTGGATCTGGAGCAAGCGAAGATCTTGTTGCCTCAGATCAACGAACGGGTCAAGGACCTGGCGGCCGCGCAGTCCGGTGATATTGCCGAAAAGCTGAGCAGCGAAGGCATCGACGTCATCGCCGGGCGTGGTGAGCTGATCGACGACGTGCCGGGGATGGCCCATCACCGCATCAAGGTCACCGGTGCCGACGGCCGGGTCCAGCAGCTCACCGCCGATGTGGTGTTGATCGCGACGGGCGCCAGCCCCAGGGTGCTGCCCAACGCCGAGCCCGACGGTGAACGCATCTTGAACTGGCGTCAGCTCTACGACCTCGACATCCTGCCCGAGCATCTCGTGGTGGTCGGCTCCGGTGTGACCGGCGCCGAGTTCGTCAACGCCTACACCGAACTCGGCGTCACGGTGACCGTCGTGGCCAGCCGCGATCAGATCCTGCCGCACGAGGACTCCGACGCGGCCGCGGTGCTGGAGCAGGTGTTCGCCGAACGCGGCGTCACGCTGGTCAAGAACGCGCGGGCCGAGTCGGTCACCCGCACCGACCAGGGGGTGCGGGTGACGATGACCGACGGCCGCGCCGTCGACGCCAGCCACGCCCTGATGACCGTCGGCTCGGTGCCCAACACCGGTGGTCTCGGCCTGGACCGGGTCGGTATCGAGCTCGGCCCGGGAAACTATCTGGGCGTCGACCGGGTCTCGCGGACCTCCGTCCCCGGCATCTACGCGGCCGGGGACTGCACCGGGCTGCTGCCGCTGGCGTCGGTGGCGGCGATGCAGGGCCGGATCGCGATGTATCACGCGCTGGGGGAGGCGGTCGCCCCGATCCGGTTGCGGACCGTCGCGGCGGCGGTGTTCACCCGGCCCGAGATCGCCGCGGTCGGCGTCCCGCAGGCCAAGATCGACGACGGATCGGTGCCGGCCCGCACGCTCACGCTGCCGCTGAGCACCAACGCCCGCGCCAAGATGTCGAGCCTGACCCACGGCTTCGTCAAGATCTTCTGCCGTCCGGCGACCGGTGTGGTGATCGGCGGGGTGGTGGTCGCGCCGATCGCCTCGGAACTGATCCTGCCGATCGCGCTGGCCGTGCAGAACGGCATCCCGGTCACCGAGCTGGCCCAGACGTTCTCGGTGTACCCGTCGCTGTCCGGATCGATCACCGAGGCGGCGCGTCAGCTGATGGCGCACGACGATTTGGACTGACGCCACGTAGCCTTTAGACCGTGACTGTCCCGATCTCTGCACCGGGCGACGGGCAAACCCTCCTCGGGCCGCAACAACGGGCGCAAGCCTGGGAACAACTCGGTAGTGAGCAATTCGACGTCGTGGTGATCGGCGGCGGTGTCGTCGGCGCGGGCGCCGCGCTCGACGCCGCCACCCGCGGGCTCAAGGTTGCGCTGGTCGAGGCCCGTGACTTCGCGTCCGGCACCTCCAGCCGCAGCTCGAAGATGTTCCACGGTGGCCTGCGCTATCTGGAGCAGCTGGAGTTCGGGCTGGTCCGCGAGGCGCTGCACGAGCGCGAGCTGTCGCTGACGACGCTGGCGCCGCATCTGGTCAAACCGTTGCCGTTCCTGTTCCCGCTGACCAACCGGTGGTGGGAGCGGCCCTACGTGGCGGCCGGGATCTTTCTCTACGACCAGCTGGGCGGCGCGAAATCCGTTCCCGCGCAAAAGCATCTGACCAGGGCCGGGGCGTTGCGGCTGGCGCCGGGGCTCAAGCGCAGCTCCCTGGTCGGCGGTATCCGCTACTACGACACCGTCGTCGACGACGCCCGCCACACCATGACCGTGGCGCGCACCGCCGCGCACTACGGTGCCGTGGTGCGGACCTCGACACAGGTCGTGGCGCTGCTGCGGGAGGGCGACCGGGTCACCGGGGTCAAGGTGCGCGACTCGGAGAACGGCGCGGTCACCGAGGTGCAGGGGCATGTGGTGGTCAACGCGACCGGGGTGTGGACCGACGAGATCCAGGCGCTGTCCAAGGAGCGCGGCCGGTTCCGGGTGCGGGCCTCCAAGGGGGTGCACATCGTGGTGCCCCGCGACCGGATCGTCAGCGAGGTCGCGGTCATCCTGCGCACCGAGAAGTCGGTGCTGTTCGTGATCCCCTGGGGCACGCACTGGATCATCGGGACCACCGATACGGACTGGAATCTCGACCTGGCGCACCCCGCGGCGACCAAGGCCGATATCGACTACATCCTCGGCCATGTGAACACCGTGCTGGCCACCCCGCTCGGCCATGACGACATCGACGGCGTCTATGCCGGGCTGCGGCCGTTGTTGGCCGGGGAGAGTGAGGAGACCTCCAAGCTGTCCCGGGAGCACGCCGTCGCGGTTCCGGCGCCCGGCCTGGTGGCGATCGCGGGCGGTAAGTACACCACCTACCGGGTGATGGCCGCCGATGCGATCGACGCGGCCGCGGAGTTCGTGCCGACCCGGGTGGCGACGTCGATCACCGAGAAGGTGCCGTTGATGGGTGCCGACGGGTATTTCGCGCTGATCAACCAGACCGAACACGTCGGCAGGCACTACGGTCTGCATCCCTACCGGGTGCGCCACCTGCTCGACCGCTACGGCGCGCTGATCGGCGAGGTGCTGGCCACGGCGGGTGAACAGGCCGGAGCCGGGCCCCACCTGCTGGAACCGATCACCGACGCGCCGGTCTACCTCAAGGTGGAGGCCTGGTACGCGGCGGCGGCCGAGGGCGCCCTGCATCTGGAGGACATCCTGGCCCGACGGATGCGGATCTCGATCGAATACCCGCACCGCGGGGTCGACTGTGCCCGTGAGGTGGCCGAGGTGGTGGCCCCGGTGCTGGGATGGAGCGCCGCCGACGTCGACCGTGAGGTGTCCACCTACATCGCGCGGGTGGACGCCGAGGTGCGTTCCCAGCAGCAACCCGATGACGAGTCCGCCGACGCGCTGCGTCAGGCCGCGCCCGAGGCGCGGGCCGAGATCCTCGAGCCCGTGCCACTCGATTGAGCCGGATCCCCGAAGGCGGGAGCGCAGCGCCCCGTCGCAGGGCGAGGCTCCCGGCGCCGCTTCCGGTTCGGGACGGGCTGGGCCCGGCGCGGGTGCGGGTGCACGGCGGCCGGTTGGTCGACGAGTTCGAGCGACGTTTCGGGGCGGGTGCGAAAGTCCGTGCGGGCGAGGTGTTCTCGGCCGACGGCTCGGTGCTCGACGAGTCGGCGGTGCTGCCCGCGGGTGCCCATGTCTACCTGTACCGGGAGTTGCCCGACGAGGTGGTGGTGCCGTTCGACCTGCCGGTGCTCTACCGCGACGACGACATCGTCGTGGTCGACAAGCCGCACTTTCTGGCCACCATGCCGCGCGGCAGCCATATCGCGCAGACCGCGCTGGTCCGGCTGCGCCGTGAGTTGGAGCTGCCGGAACTGTCGCCCGCGCACCGGCTGGACCGGCTCACGGCGGGGGTGCTGCTGTTCACCGTGCGGCGCGAGCTCCGCGGCCGCTATCAGACGCTGTTCGCCCGCGGTGCGGTACGCAAGACCTACCTGGCCCACTCGGCCGGTGCGTCCACGGTCGCGTTGCCCGCGACCCTGCGCAGCCGGATCGTCAAACACCGCGGTCGGTTACAGGCGGTCGAAGAGCCCGGCGAACCCAACGCCGAAACGTATGTGGAGGCGCTGGCGGACGGGCTGTACCGGCTCACCCCGCACACCGGGCGCACCCATCAGCTGCGGGTGCACCTGGCCTCGATCGGGTTGCCGATCACCGGGGATCCGTTCTATCCCACGGTGACCGACGTCGCGCCGGACGACTTCAGCACGCCGCTGCGGTTGCTGGCGCACAGCCTGGAATTCGACGACCCGATCAGCGGCCTGCCGCGCCGGTTCGTGAGCGGTCGCGCCGCACCGAATCCGCGATAATCGCGCGCCGCCGCGCCGGATGGCGCAGCATTATCGTGTGCGTAAATTCAGGTCGTACCTCACGGCCATCGCCGCCGTGATGCTGTGTGCCGGTGGGGTGTCCGTGGCGCCGACGGCCGGGGCCAATGTCTGTGGCTCGGTGGGGGGCCGGCATTTCGACGTGAGCGGCTGCTCGGATCCGCTGTATGAACTCAACGACGCGCTGGCCCCGCCGCCACCACCCGGCGCGCCGCCGCCCGCCTATGTACCGCCACCGCCTCCGGCGCCGAACGTCAGCGTGTGCGCCAATGTCGGCCGCCGGATCAGCGTCAGCGGGTGCGTGTAGCGGCCGGTGCGGTCAGATCGGCCACTTGGTCCGGCCGTCGCCGCTGTCGAGCAGCTCCCGAAGGTCCGACGACCAGGCCTGGAATCGGTAGTGGTTCAGTAGCCTTCGCATCCCCGCGATCGCGAGCACGCACAGCACGACCGTGCCGAGCCACGCCGCGACGGCCGCGCCGATCGCGTACGCGGCGGCGGTCGACTCGCTGATCGGCGCGGGAACCCGGCGGCCCTGCTGGTCGAGCCAGATCTGCACGTGGTCACCGGCGCGCACCGACCGTGAGGGTCCGATCATCCCGGTGCGTTCCGAGCCCGCGTAGGTCCATTTGACCTTGACCATGCTGACGGGGGCTCCGTCGACCGTCGGTTCGCTGTTGGACACCACGGTCGCCTGGGCCGGCGTGCGGGTGTGTTCCTGCTCGATGGCCGTGCGTCGGTTGGCGCCGTAGGCGTCCTCACCGATGCCTACCGCGGAGGGGATCACCAGGACGGCGACAGCTATGGCGAGCAGCACCGCGATTGCCTCGGTGCGATCGATGCGCCGAACGAGCGGATTTCCCCCCAGGGCGCGTAGCACCCACCACCGGCCGAACACAGACACCCCCATCACCTTGTTTCTAAGTTTCTAACTTGTTACAACGACATATCCATGCTGACACTGTGGTAGAAGCCAGGCCAGCCAGCAGGGCCTTCTGGAGGCGAACGTCACACTCGGCGCAACTGCAACGTGTTCTACTTACGGCGTGGATCGTCAGCGATTTGACCGCCTTTTCGACATGACCGATCGCGTCGTCATCGTGACCGGCGGGACCCGCGGAATCGGGCTCGCATTGGCCGAGGCGTTCGTTCTGGCCGGGGCGCGGGTGGCGGTGGCCAGCCGCAAAGCCGACTCCTGCGAGGCCGCGGCCGAGCATCTTCGGGGTCTTGGCGGTGCGGCGATCGGGGTGCCGACGCACAGCGGCGACGTCGATGCGCTGGCCGCACTGGTGGACCGCACGGCCGCGGAGTTCGGCGGGATCGACGTGGTGGTCAACAACGCCGCCAATGCGCTGGCCCAGCCGCTGGGCCGGATGACCCCGGAGGCCTGGGCGAAGTCCTACGAGGTGAACCTGCGCGGACCGGTGTTCCTCGTCCAGCACGCGTTACCGCAGCTGACGGCCAGTTCCCACGCGGCGGTGCTGAACATGGTGTCGGTGGGGGCGTTCAACTTCGCGCCGACCCTGACCATCTACGCGTCGGGCAAAGCCGCGTTGATGTCGGTGACGCGGTCGATGGCCGCCGAGTTCGCCCCGCTCGGGATCCGGGTGAACGCGTTGGCGCCGGGACCCGTCGACACCGACATGATGCGCAACAACCCGCCGGAGGCGATCGACCACATGGTCGGCGGGACCCTGATGAAGCGTCTCGCGTCCCCGGACGAGATGGTCGGCGCCGCGCTGCTGTTGTGCTCGGACGCCGGCAGCTACATCACCGGCCAGGCCGTGATCGTCGACGGGGGCGGGACGCCGCGCTGAATCAGGCCTGGGGGTGATCCGCGCCGTGCCAGCCCTGGACGCCGACCGCGATCATCCGCAGTTGTTTGACCGCGATCCGATGGATGTCCTCGACCGATTGTGCGTCTCCGGCGTCTTCGAGGCTCTCGGCGATCGAGATCATCGCGTTGACGAAGAGGATCGCCAGGATGTTCAGGTCCTCGCTGCTCCAGTCCTTGAGCCCGGGGAAGCGGGCCAGGTCGATCGCGAGTTCCGAGGTGATCAACCGGATTTCGGTGCGGATCGCGTAACGCAGCACCGACACCCCGCTGTTGCGTTCGCGAGCGATGAACCGCCAGTGCTCGCGGCGCTCGTCGACGCTGCCGATCAGGATCTCGGCGGAGGATTCGATGACGTGGGCGGGGTCGAGCTTGCCCGCCCGGGCGCCGCGCAACATATCGCGCAACGACCGGAACGACTTGTCGATCAGCACCAGGCCCAGGGCGTCCATCGAGTCGAAGTGCCGGTAGAAGGCGGCGGGCACGATGCCGGCCTCGCGGGTCACCTCGCGCAGGCTGAGTGCGCTGAAGCTGCGGTCCTCGAGAAGCTTGAGCGCGGCGGCGATGATCGCCCGCCGGGTGGCCTCCTTGCGCTCGTCCCTGGACAGCGCATCACGCGAACGCGACTCGGATCGTCGCGTTCGGGAGCTTGATGTTCGGGAACTGGGCGTACGTCTGTTCACTCTTGTGAAGCCTAACACAACCTGGGATTTTGGCGTTGACAGATCGCACTGATCCGGCGCATGGTGTACACATGTTCACCGAAACATTGACGGCAGGCGTGCGCCGGCGGGTGTCCGAATCCCGGCTGGTGAACCTGCTGACCGGCCCGCACGGGGTGGACCGCTACACCGAGTTGGTCGAACCGACCTGGACGCGTGGCGACGCCCGCGCCAGGGTGGTCGCGGTACGGCGACAGACGCCGCGCAGCGTCACGTTGACCCTGGAGCCCAACGGCGCGTTCGCCGGATTCCGGGCCGGCCAGCACATCAACCTCTCCGTCGAGATCAACGGACGGCGCCGCACCCGGTGCTATTCGCCGGCCAGTGCCGAAGGCGCCCGCTACGTCGAACTGACCATCGGGCGCCACGACGGTGGCCTGGTGTCGACCTACCTGTGCGACCACGCGTATGCGGGCATGGTGCTCGGGCTGGACTCGGTCGGCGGTGATTTCGTCCTGCCGCCGGTGCTGCCGCGCCGCATCCTGTTCGTCTCCGGCGGCAGCGGCATCACCCCGGTGATGTCGATGCTGCGGACCCTGCGTGCACAGGCGTTCACCGGGGAGCTCGCCTTCGTGCACTACGCGCGCGGTGCCGACGAGGCCTGCTACCGCGACGAACTCGACGCCATCCGCACGGCCGGTGTCCGGGTGCTGCACGGCTACACCCGGACCGCCGACGGTGCCGACCTCGACGGCCGTTTCGGCCCGGCCCACCTCGCCGCCGCCTTCGGCGGACTGGCACCCGATGCGGTGTTCGTCTGCGGACCGCAGGCGCTCATCGAGGCGGTCCGCGAGCTCTGCCCCGGCGCGTACGCCGAAAGTTTCGTCCCGCCGACGTTCACCGTCCCCGCCGGGTCGACCGGGGGCACGGTCAGATTCATCGACAGCGACGTGACGGCGACCGATGACGGTCAGCCGCTGCTGGTGCAGGCCGAAGCCGCCGGGCTGAGCCCGGAGAGCGGATGCCGGATGGGCATCTGCCACAGCTGCACGCGGTTCAAGACCCGCGGGGTGGTGCGCAACCTGATCACCGGCGCGGTGTCGACCGGCGATTGCGAAGACATCCAGATCTGCGTCACCGCCCCCGTCGGTGACGTGGACATCGACCTCTGATCTGAAAGGACCTGTCATGTCGGAGAATATTTCCCGTCGCTCCGCTCGCCCGGAGAAGATTTACAGCCTGACCCCCGAGCAGGCCGACGCCTTCGGTGCCGAGCTCGACGCCATCCGCGAGCGCGTCATCGCCGACCTCGGCGAGCGCGACGCCACCTACATCCGCAAGGTCATCAAGACCCAGCGTCAGCTCGAGATCGGCGGGCGGGTGCTGTTGTTCGGGTCGATCTTCCCGCCGTTCTGGTTGGCCGGCACCACCATGCTGGCGATCTCGAAGATCCTCGACAATATGGAGATCGGCCACAACGTCATGCACGGTCAATACGACTGGATGGGCGATCCGGCCATCTCCAGCAAGGCTTTTGAGTGGGATACCGCGTGCCCGGCCGACCAGTGGCGGCACTCGCACAACTACATGCACCACACCTATACCAACATCGTCGACATGGACCGCGACATCGGCTACGGCATCCTGCGGATGAGTGAGGACCAGAAGTGGTCGCCGTACTACCTGGGCAACCCGGTCTACGCGTTCCTGCTGATGGTGCTGTTCCAGTACGGTGTCGCGCTGCACGAACTGGAGACCGAACGGATCCGGGCCGGAGAGATCAGCATCGCCGACAAAAAGGATGTGCTGCGGGGGATCTGGGCCAAGACCAAGAAGCAGACGCTCAAGGACTATGTGGCCTTCCCGCTGCTGGCCGGGCCGTTCGCCCCGCTGGTGTTCGCCGGCAACATGACCGCGAACCTGGCGCGCAACGTGTGGTCCTACATGATCATCTTCTGCGGGCACTTCCCGGAGGGCACCCAGGAGTTCTCGATCGAGGAGACCGAGAACGAGTCCCGCGGCATGTGGTATTTCCGCCAGCTGCTGGGGTCGGCAAACCTCACCGGCGGCAAGTGGTTCCACATCTTGAGTGGCAACCTGTCCTTCCAGATCGAGCACCACCTCTTCCCGGACATCCCGGCGCACCGGCACGCCGAGATCGCGGTCGAGGTCCGCGAGATCTGCGAGCGCTACGGCCTGCCCTACAACACCGGCCCGCTGTACAAGCAGTTCGGCACCGTGGTCCGCAAGATCGTGCGGCTCGCCCTCCCGTGGGGTGGTGGAGGTGACGACCCCGAGCCGGTCGTCAGGGAACCACAGGTGGAACCGCAGCCCGAGCCCGCGCTGGTTCGCTGCTGACGGCGAGGCTGCATTGCAGCAGCACGGTGTCCAGCCACCGTCCATGCTTGAAACCCACTGAACGCAGCCGCCCGGCTTCCGCGAAACCGAATTTGCGGTGCAGAGCGAACGAGGCGGCCGCGTCGTCGGTGTCGGCAACGATGGCGATCACCTCGCGGATGCCGGCCGATGCGCAGCCGTCCAGCAGGGCGCGCATCAGCAGTGCGCCGATGCCCCGGCCGGCGGAGTGCGGAGCCAGGTAGACCGAATTCTCGACGGTGTGCGCATAGGCCGGCCGGGCCTTCCACGGCGCGCAGTATGCGTAGCCGACGACCACGCCGTCGAATACCGCAGTGAGAAAGGGTAATCCGCGTTCCTGGGCGGTCGCCAGCCTGAGGTCCCATTCGGCTCGGTCCGGTGGCGTCAGCTCGAACGTGGCGACACCGGTCCGCACGTGATGGGCGTAGATCGCGCCGATCGCGTCAAGATCATCCGGTGACGTCGGGCGGATGTTTTCCATGGATCACCCTAACTCAGCGACCGAGTGGCCACTTTCCGCCGAAATCCGCGAGTTCGGGTGTCACAGTTGGCCACTCGACCCGGCCCGGCCCCGACCTGGACGCCGTCACCCGCTAAATGTATTCTGTATACTCATGAAGGAAAACGTCGTGGTGGCTGCGGTTCAGACCGACATCTCGCTCTTCGATTCCGGTGCGAACCTCGAACGAATCGGCGCCGCGGTGGCGACGGCCAAAAAAGAGCGCGGGGCCGATCTGGTGGTGTTACCGGAGCTGTCCAACATCGGCTACATCCGCGGCCGCGACAAGGTGTTCGGCGCCCAGTACATGAAATGTGCCGAGCGCATCCCCGGCGCGTTCACCGACGCCCTCGGCGAACTGGCCGCCCGGCACGGCGTCTACATCATCGCCGGGATGGCCGAGGCTCATCCCACCATCCCGGCAACGCTGTACAACTCGGCGGTTCTGGTGGAGCCGAGTGGGCGCATCGGCGGTGTCCATCGCAAGGTCCACATCCCCGGATTCGAGAAGCACTACTTCATCCCGGCCAACCGCAACGGCGTATTCCACACCGATCTCGGGACGATCGGGATCGGCATCTGTTACGACAACCAATTCGCCGAGCTGACCCGGACCTACGCCCTCAAGGGGGCCGAGATCCTGGTGATGTTGTGGAATATGCCGAACTTCTCCAACGACGGCCGGATCCTGCACAACCTCACCTCGACCCGGGCCTTCGAAAACCGGATGTTCGCGGTGTCGTGCAACCGGACCGGGCAGAACAACGACATCGAGTTCTTCGGTTGCAGCGCAATCGCGAATCCGGTGGGGGAGCTGTTGGCCGCCGCGGGTGGCGAGGACGAGATCATCCACGCCGTGCTGGAACGGGACCGGCTCATCGAGGAGCGCGCCCAGATGACGATTTTCCGGGACCGGCGCCCCGAGCTCTACGACGAACTGGTCCAACCCCTGTAGCTCAAGGACTTTCGGGCGCGGCGACCAGCCGGGCCTCCAGCAGGGCCAGACCGGTGGCGACGTGGCTGCAGGTCAGTTCGGACGCCGAGTCGGCGTCACCGGATTTGACCGCCTTGAAGATCTTGACGTGCTCGGCGTGCGACGTCGCGATGCGGGATCCGTCGCTGAGGTAGAACCGGACGTAGCGCTCGCTCATCCCGTACATCGCGCTGGCCGCGCCGAATGTCTTGGGCATATCGGCCATGGCATAGATACCTTCATGGAAGGCCCGGTCCAGCGAGCGGAACTCGGCGGCGTCGCCGCGGTCCAGCAGGGTCTCCGCCTGCGCCAGGGTGGCGGCGACCTGCTGGAGCTGTTCGGAGGCGGCCGCGGCGTTGCGGGCGGCCTCACCGGCCAGCGCGGACTCCAGATTCCTGCGTCCGCAGTAGATATCCCGTGCGTCGAAGATGGACAGTTCGGTGACGACGAGACGCCGGTGCGGCGCATCGGACAGAAACCCCTCGCCGATCAGCCGGGCCAGCGCCTCACGCAGCGGGATGCGGCTGATACCGATGCGGCCGGCGAGTTCCTCCTGGTCGATGCGCGTGCCCGGCTCCAGTTCGCCGGAGATGATCCAGTCGCGCACCTGAGCATAGGCCCAGTCCTGTTTGCGCCAACTGATCTCGGGCATGATCCGTTCGGCCATACTCGCCCTCCTCGCCGGGTTCACTCAGCCTACCGATCTCTGTACGCTGTATACAGAATAACCTGCGGAGCGAACGGAAAGAGGTTACACGATGGCCGTGGTTTCGATGGTCGCCGATATCGGCGAGAGCTTTGGCAACTACCGCATGGGCGACGACGAATCGATCCTCGAGGTCATTTCGGATGCCAATGTGGCGTGCGGCTTTCATGCCGGCGACCCGGTGGTGATGGATACGACCGTGCAAGCCTGCCTCGCCAAGGGCGTCTCGATCGGCGCCCACCCGGGATACAAGGATCTCCAGGGGTTCGGCAGGCGCGCCATCACGCTGACACCGCAGGAGATCCGCACCGATGTGCTCTACCAGCTGGGCGCGTTGAACGCCTTCGCGACGGCGCACAAGACCCGCCTGGCCCATGTGAACGTGCACGGGAAGCTCGACAACATCGCCGGAGTCGACGATGCGGTGGCCGCGGCCCTCGTCGAGGCGATCGCCGCGTTCGACCCGGAGCTGATTCTGGTCGCGCAGGACGGCGAGCTGGAGAAGGCCGCGCTGAACGCCAACCTGCGCATTGCCTATACCTTCATGGCGGACCGTTCCTACGCGCCGGACGGACAGCCCGTCAGCCGCGATCATCCCGAGGCATTGCTGCATGATTCGCAGCGGATCGCCGACCGCGCGGTGCGGGCCGCCGTCGATGGAACGGTGCAGGCCGTCGACGGGTCGACGATCCCGATGCCATGCGATGTGGTTCTCGTCCACGGGGACAACGCCGAGTCGGTTCAGACCGCCCACCAGGTCCACCGCCGCCTGACCGAGGAGGGCATCGAGATCACCAGCATGGACCAGGTTCTCGCCGCCCGGGGGCGGTGAGCACACATGACCACCACACCGATTCGTCCGCAAGGCCACTATGTGGCGGCGGTGGTACACAACGACACGGTGATCTCGGCGGGGATGACCCCGCGCGACGACGACACGCTGCTCGCGGTGGGCCCGGTCAGTGCCGACGGTGCGACGGGCACGGTCGCGGTCGCGGCTGCGGCCGAACTGGCCGGGCATGCCACGGCACGAGCGATCCGGGCGTGCGAGGACGTGCTCGCCGAAGGTGCCGTGTTGGTCCGGCCGATCTCGCTGACGGTGTTCGTCCGCTGCGACAGCGAATTCAGCGCGCACAGCGCGGTGGCCGATGGTGCGTCGAACCTGTTGGCGCAGCGGTTCGGGGCGGTGCCGGTCCGCGCGGCGGTCGGGGTGGTGTCACTGCCCGGCGGCGCCCCCGTCGAGGTTCAGCTGACCATGTCCTGGACCTGAGGGTCGAAACGCACCTTCAGGCCGGGGCGGGCCTGGGCCAGCAGGTCGGCATCGTCCTCGCACAGCACACCGATCACCGGATAGCCCCCGGTGACCGGATGATCGGACAGAAATACGATCGGTTCGCCGGAGGGCGGTATCTCGATCGAACCGCGCACCATGCCCTCACTGGGCAGCGCGGTCGAACCGATCGTGAGCGGACTTCCGGTCAACCGCGCGGCAATCCGGTCGGTCCGGTCGCTGACCGTCCACCACTGGGAGCGGAGCCGGTATCGATCGGCGGTGCTGAACAGATCCTCGCGCGGGCCCCACAGCATCCGCAGCGCGGCGCGGCCGACCGGGATCCGGCTGTACGCCAGCTCGGTCGGCGCATCCGGGCAGTGCGGTGCGGGCGCACCGATCGTGAAAACCTGGCCCGCGACGAGGATTCCGGAACCGATACCGCCGAGGCAGTCGTCGGCCGCCGAGCCGAGGAACCGCGGTGCGGCGATCCCGCCGGACACCGCGACATAGCTGCGGATCCCGTACCGGGGTCTGCCGAATTCCACGACGGCGCCCGCGGGCAGATGAAACCGGGTGCCGTCCGATACCGGGCGTCCGTCGATCCGAACGGGCGGGTGAGCGCCCGCGACGGCCACGATGCGATCCTCGGACACCGACAGGGTCAGCCCGCCCAGCAGCACCTCCAAACACGCTGTCTCCTCCGGGTTTCCCACCAGACGGTTGGCCAGTGCGAAGCTGCGGGTGTCCGCGGCCCCGGACGGTGACACACCGAGCTGCATATACCCGGGGCGGCCCGAATCCTGCACGCTGGACCCCGGTGTCGCGGCGTGAATCCGCAGGGTGGCGGTCACCGCGCTACCCGTTCGAACCGCACCCGGTCACCGATCCGCAGTCGGGACGGTGGTGTCGCGGTGACATCCCACAGCTCGACATCGGCCGATCCCACCTGATTCCATCCGCTGGGCATCGCGCCGGGATAGATGCAGGTTTGCAGGTTGGCGATGGCAACCGAACCCGCGGGCACCTTGGGGCGGGGCGCAGGCCGACGGTTCACCCGAAGGCGGTCCGACAGGCCCGTGAGGTAGGCGAAGCCGGGCGCGAACCCGAAAAATGCCACGGTGTAGACGGTTTCGCTGTGCAGCGTGATGACCTGCTCGCGGGTCAGGCCGGTCGCGGCGGCGACCGCGTCGAGGTCGGCGCCGTCATAGACGGTCGGAACGCGGATGAGCCGTGAGTCCGTGCCGGTGCCGGTGTCGGGCAGCGCGCTCAGGGTTCGCAGCTGCTCGCGCAGGACACCGAGATCGGCGCGGCGCCGCGCGACCACCAGAACCGTGGTGGCGGCCGGGACGATGTCGCGGACCAAATGGGCGTTCGGCCCGGCCGCGATGCCGGCGGCCAGGCCCGCCGAGCAGCCCGCGGGGCACTCGACCAACCAGGCGCGCTCCCCGGCGCGACGGATCGGCAACCCATGGGCGGGGGTGTGCACGCTAACGCACGCCGACCA
>NZ_JBSFPX010000133.1:0-21315 GCF_053588415.1 Mycobacterium sp. NPDC003449 | reverse complement strand
TGTTTGAGCGCGCTGACCTTGTCCACCGTGCACTGCCGGGTCGGCAGGCTCACCGCGAGCGGCCGGTTCACCTGGGCACCGGAAGCTACGCGGCTGACGCGCTGTGCTGCGCCCACCACTGGGCGTGCAACCGCTGCAGGGCGGCCATCCGCAGTGCGTCGGCGCCGTCGTAGTCGGCGCGAACCGCCACCGCCGAGCGAGCGCCGACCTGGCCCGAGTCCGGGCCGATGAGCACGGTGGCCAGCCCGGCCGCGTTGGCGGCCCGCAGCCCGGCCGCCGAGCCGGTGACGGCGAGCGCATCGTGCGGCGCAACGCCGAGTTCGGCCAGGGCGTGATGGCAGGCGGCCTGCGGGGTGCCCGCATCCTCACCGGTGACGACGGACTCCACCAGGCCGTCACCCACGAGTTGCCGCACCAGCGGCTCCACCCAGCGGCGCCGGCCGTCAGAGACGACGCAGACCGGGATGCCGTCGCGGAACGCATCCGTCATGAGGTCGGCGAGCCCGGCCCGTGGGGACAGGCCGGCGTCGAGGATCATCTCGTCGAACATCAGGTTCTTGGTCGCGCAGATCTCGTCGGCGAGCAGTTCGGTGAGCACATCGCACTCCGGGCCGACACAGCGTTTACGCAGTTCGGCGGCGACCCGCTGGCGTTCGTCCCGCAGCGCCAGCAGCTGCCGGTAGCGCGCGACGCTCCAGCGGATGGGCAGGCCGTGCGCGGCGAAGGCGGCGTTGAAGACCACCCGATGCCCGTCGACGTCTAGGTCGGACAGCGCGTCGAGGTCGAAGATCACCGCACGTAACGGATGTGAACCGAGGTCAGCCTGCCGCGAACAGTCCCACCAGAACCGACCGGCACGCCACGTTTTCTCCTGAGTTGAGGGCACCTCATGAGGGTGTCCCACGTCACATGCGCTCCGCGTCCCCCGTAAGGGGGATTGGGCAGGCGAAGTTCCGCTGCCCAGCCCGGCGGCACCTTTAAGGTGATGCCATGGCGCCCTCCAGCCCGGTGCGCCTTGTGCTGGTCGATGACCACGAGATGGTGATCGAAGGTCTCAAGGCCATGCTTGCCGCCTTCGAAAAGCGCGTCGTGGTGGTCGGACAGGCCGTCGGCGCCGAGCGCGCGCTGCATGTGGTCGCCGACCTCGACCCCGACATCGTGCTGTGCGATGTGCGGATGCAGGGCTTCAGCGGCCTTGACCTGTGCCGGTCGCTGCGCGAGCGCGACCCGGACCGCAAGGTGGTGATGCTGTCGGTCTACGACGATGAGCAGTACCTGTTCCAGGCGCTGCGGGTGGGCGCGTCCGGATACCTGCTCAAGAGCATCGGCAGCGACGAGTTGGTGCGTCAGATCGAATTCGCCCATGGCGGCGCGACTGCGATCGATCCCGGCATGGCCGCGCGGGCCGCCGACACCGCGGCCCGGCTGCAGCGCGATGAGTTCTGGCCCGGCGCCCGGCAGGGGCTGACCCAGCGGGAGAGCGAGATCCTGTCCTTCGTGGTGGCCGGGCTGTCCAACCGTGGCATCGCCAACAAGCTGGTCATCGGCGAGGAGACGGTCAAGACCCATTTGCGGTCCATCTACCGCAAACTGGGGGTGAGCGACCGGGCCGGCGCGGTCGCCACCTCACTGCGGGAAGGCATCTATCAGTGAAGCCCGTGCACGATCTCGTCGACACCAGCAGCGAGCTGGCGCTGCTGCGCGAGCTCATCCAGGCCGCGTCCAGCGGTCCCGGGGTCGAGCCACTGGCCGCCGCGGCCGCCCGGATGATCACCGCGGCCACCGCCACCGATGTGTGCTTCGTGCACGTGCTCGACGATTCGGACCGCTCGCTGACCCTGGCCGGGGCCACTCCCCCGTTCGACAGTGAGGTGGGCAAGATCCGGCTGCCGCTCGGCCAGGGCATCTCCGGCTGGGTGGCCAGCCACCGCGAGCCGGTGGTGATCGGTCACGACAAGGAGTCCGATCCCCGGTACATGCCGTTCGAGACGCTGCGCGGCAAGGATTTCACCTCGATGGTGTCGGTGCCGATGCAGACCGATCCGGGCGGGTTGGTCGGTGTGCTCAACGTGCACACCGTGACCCGCCGCGCCTTCACCGCGCGCGATGTCGAACTGCTTTTGGTGATCGGCAGACTGATCGCGGGTGCCATGCACCAGGCCCGGCTGCACCGGCAGTTGGTGGCCCGGGAGCGGGCCCACGAGAATTTCGTCGAGCAGGTGATCGAGGCACAGGAGCTCGAGCGCCGCAGGCTGGCCGCCGACATCCACGACGGCATCTCGCAGCGGCTGGTGACGCTGTCCTACCGGCTGGACGCGGCGGCCCGCGCCGTCGACGATCCTCGCGCGGTGGCCGAACAGCTGGACAAGGCCCGGGAGTTGGCCGACCTGACGCTGCAGGAGGCCCGCGCCGCGATCAGCGGGCTGCGCCCGCCGGTGCTCGACGACCTGGGCCTGTCCGGCGGGCTGGCCAGCCTGGCCCGCTCGATCCCCCGCGTCGATCTCGAGGTCGATCTCGCCGAGACCCGGGTGCCCGATCACATCGAGCTGGCGCTGTACCGCATCGCGCAGGAGTGCCTGCAGAACGTCGTCAAACATGCCGATGCCGAGCACGCCCGGCTCACCTTCACGGTCGCCGACGGCGCGGCCCGGCTCGAAATCATCGACGACGGAAAGGGTTTCGACACCTTCGAGCATCCGCTCGGCAGCGACGAGATGAGCGGCTACGGGCTGCTGTCGATGGCCGAGCGGGCCGAGATCGTTGGCGGCAGGCTCAACATCCGGTCCCGCCCGGGCGCGGGTACCGCGGTCACGGCGACCATCCCGCTGCCGACCGTGATGGAGTAGGCGTCGAACCCGGCTCAACCCAGGTGCATCCGCACCACGGGAACCGCCTGGGCGACGAGGGTGTCCATCGGCTGCGAGGCCAGCGGCTCGATCCGCAGGATGTGGCGCAGGTAGGCGATACCGAGCAGCTGGGCCATCGCCATGTCGACCCGCAACTCGGCATCCGCACCGTCGAGTCGCCCGGCGATCTGCGGGTAGAGCCGCACCTCGATGAACTGCCGTACCAGTGCCGCGGATTCGTCATGGGTGGCCGCGCCGCGCAGGATCGCCAGCAGCGGGGCGCGGGTGTCGGGCTGCTCCCACAGCTCGAAGAATGCCGTGGTCAGGCGTTCGGCGAGGCCCCCGCGATCGCCGTGGGCGATCCGCTCGCCGAGCCGCTCGGGGTCGAACGGCCATCCCACCGTGGCCCGGAACAGGTCGGCTTTGCTGCCGAAGTAGTGCCGGATCATCGCCGGATCGACACCGGCCGCGGCCGCGATATCGCGCACCGATGTCTTGTCGAATCCGGCCTCGCCGAACATCCGGCGCGCGGTCGCCAGCAGCAGGTCGCGGGTGCCGGCGTGGCCCGGCCGTCGTCCGAGTGGGGGCATGGTGCCGAAATTCTACAGCCGTTGACTTTCCGCTTCCGGCGGCGCTACGCTCGAAGCCTTAATTCCACGAGTGAGGAGTTTCCAATGCCGGCTCCACGCTGGGTCGCCCGGGCCAACCGGGTCGGCCTCAACCGGCTCACCCAGTTCATCGCCCCGTGGGCGCCGGGCTGGGCGGTCGTCATCCACAAGGGCCGCAAATCCGGCCGCACCTTCCGCACCCCGCTGTGGGCCTTCAAGCGTCCCGGCGGATTCGTCATCGCCCTGACCTACGGCTCGCAGGCCGACTGGGTGCGCAACGTGCTCGCTGAGGGCGGCTGCGAGCTGGAGACCCGACGCCACCACTATCGGGTCACCGCACCCAGCGTCTACCACGACGAAACCGCTGCGGGCATGCCGGTATTCATCCGTTTCATGCTGCGCCGGGTGATCAAGGCACCGGAGTTCCTCAGCGTGCAACGGGCCGATCAACCGGGCACCGCTTAGCCGCCGAGTTTGCCACCCAGGTCGGGGCACTCATATTTGATCGCCACGTCGACGATCACCAGGAGCGCATCGGACGGCAGCCGGCTGCCCAGCTGGGTCAGCACGTCGGCCACATCCTGCTTCGAATGGTTGAAGTTGCTCTGCCCCATGATGCAGGCCATCATCAGCTGGCTGGCGATCGCGTCGTCCGAACCCTTGATCCCCGCGGCCCGCACCTCGGCGTACGCCTCCGGCGGCAGCCCCGCCGTGCCACGCGGGGCCGAAGGCGAGGCAGGCGCCCTGGTGGTCGTCGACGGGGTCTCGCCCGGATACGGAATCAGGTCGTCCGGCGCCGTGGCGACCCCCGACGTCGTGGTGCTGCACGCGGCCACCAAACCTGCCGCAGCCAACACCAATCCCATCCGTTCGGCCCTCATCACTCGAGCCTAACCCCGCCGCACCGGCCGCCCCGTTCAGAAGTCGCCGGAGTTGCGTCGCAATGTCTCGATCGAGGAGACCAGCGCCCGGGATTCCGCATCGGACATGCCGACCTCGGCGAACACCTGCTCGTTGAGCGTCACGGTGGCGTCCTCGACGGTGGACCGGCCCAACTCGGTGATCCGCACCAGCGTGGTGCGGCCGTCGGTCGGGTGCGGGATCCGCTCGACCAGCCCGTTGGCCTCCAACCGCCGGATGGCGTGGGTGACGCTGGTGACGTGCACCTGCAGCCGGTCCGAGGCCTTGGTGATCGGCAGCGCACCGGCCCGGGTGAAGGCCAGCAGCCGCAGCAACTCGAACCGGGAGAAGCTCAGATCATAGGGACGCAGCGCCGTCTCGACCCGCGCCAACAGGATCTGGTGGGCCCGCATCACCGACGTCACCGCGACCATGCCGTTCGCGACGTCACCCCAACCCGCGCTCTCCCAGTTCGCGCGCGCCAACGCGATCGGGTCACGCTTGTCAGCCGGGGATGCCACGCCTCTTCATACCGCATACCCGTACCGACGTGCCGGAACTCAGCGCATTGTGCGTGACGTGGTGGCCCGCAGCACCGCACGGGTGGACCGCCGCGACCCGACGGTGATCCGTACACCGCCGTCCGAGTAGTGGCGCACCTGCAGGCCCGTGCCGTCGAACACCGCACGCCAGGGTGTGTCCACGGCGGGCAGGTACACGAAGTTGGCGTGTGCATCGGTGTTGTAGACACCCATCGCCCGCAGCCGCACCTGTAGATAGTGCCGTTCCGAGGCGATCAACCGAATCCGTTGACGCAGCTGGGTTTCGGCGTCGTAGGAGGCCGCGACCGCGACCAGCGCGGTGAGCCCGATCCCGAACGGCAACTGCATCGTCCAGAGCTGGCGGGCGAGTTCGGGGGCACAGAACCCGAATCCGATCCGCAGGCCGGCAAGACCGTACGCCTTCGAAAAGGTGCGCACCACCACGACATTGGCGAACCGTTCGACCAGGCGTGGAGCTTCTATCCGCTGGTCGTCGGCCAGAAATTCGACGTATGCCTCGTCCAGCAGCACCACGGTGTCCTCGGGCAACCGGGCCAGGAACGCCTCGATCTCGGCTGCGGACTCGATGGTGCCGGTCGGGTTGTGCGGCCGGCACACCACCACCACCCTGGCCCGTGCCCCGGCTTCGGCCATCGCGTCGAGGTCGTGATGGCCGTGCACGTCGAGCGGAACCGTCACCGCCCGCAGCCGCGCCATCTGCGCGAAGATCGGATAACCGTCGAATGTGGGCGCCGCCATCACCACGGTGCCGCCGGGGCGGGTGACCGCGTGCAGCACCTGCATGATGACGCCGGTGGCACCGACCCCGACGATGACCTGGTCCTCGCCCACCCCGATATGGTCGGCGATCAGCGAGCGCAGCCGCTCGGGCAGGAACTCCGGATACCGGTTGAGCGCATCGCTGGACGCATTCAACGCCGACCGCACCGCGGGCAGCGGCGGGTAGGGGCATTCGTTGAGCGACAACGCCATCGGGTTGGATCCCAACGGCAGTGCGCCGACCGCCTCGTAGAGCGCACCGCGGGGCGCGGACATCACCGCCGCCCACCCCACCGGACGGCCGCGGCTCCGGCGAAGTCCCCGGCGTGGGCGAAGGCCGCCATCAGCACGGTGTCGCCGGCCTTGACCCGGCCCGCCCGCACGGCCCGGTCCAGGTTGACCGGGATACCCGCGGCGAACAGGTTCCCGCACTCGTCGAAGGTGTCGACGTGGCGTTCGGCGGGCAGTTCGAGGGCCTCACGCCAGTTGCGCAGGAACACCCGGTTCGGCTGGTTGGTCACCAGCAGGTCGACATCCTTGGGCTGGATACCGATCCGGTCGCACACCGCGTAGGACACCTCGGGGACCTGGCGGTTGCCGCGAGCCAGCACCTTGGTGATCTTGCTCTCGGTGAACCCGATGCAGCCCTCCCCCGGCCCGGCCTGCCACCATTTCCTGGGTGGGTCGACGGAGATGGTCATATCGCCCGCGTACTCGCCGTAGGTGCGGCACTCCACATCGAGGATCGGCGAGTCGTCCGAGAGTGTCACCAGCCCCACCGCGGCGCCATCGCCCGGCACCGACGATTGCGCCTTACGCCGGATGGTCTCCTGGTCGAAGATCTGCCCGGCGGCGTTCTGCGCCACCGCGATCAGCGCGCTGCGGCCCTCCCCGCCGGCCAGCAGTCTGCGGGCCAGTTTGAGCCCGAGCACGAAGGCGGCACACCCGCCGTTGTGCAGGTCGATCACCCAGCCCGGTTTCATCCCCAGGCGGTGCGCCATGGCCCCACCACCGCCGTAGAACGGCATATCGGGCAGCTGGGTGTGGGTGATCAGCACGTCGGCACCGGTGACGGCGTCCTGGCCGTGACGTTCCATCAGGCCAGCCGCCGCGCGTTCGACCATGTCGACGGCGGTCTCGTCGGGTGCCACGTGATGGCGGAACCTCGGCGCCCGGAACATCAGATTGTCGCGTAGCTCGTCGGATCCGGCGAACTGCGCGTAGTAATCGGCGCCGAGCGGATCTCCTGGCAGATAGGTCGAGACGTCGAGCAGGCTGACGCTGGTCGTTTGGTCGTTCATCCGAGACTCATTTCATCCAGGCCGGGGTGAGCGGCAGGCCGTTGCGGTGCCGGTATTCGGCGATCGCCTTGAGGTTGTGCAGTTCCAGCAGGTGGCCGGGTCCGAACATGTCCCAGAAATCGCCCACCCACACCGGCCGTCCCGGCGGCGCGGTTTCCGGATACGGGTTCTGGTCGTAGAACGGGTGGTGGCAATTGGTCCACAGCACAACCGATCCCGGTTTGTCGAAGACCACCTGGGCGTCGACGACGCGCATCAGGTAGATCATCCAGAGATGCTTGCCCTGATCCCACGCGCAGTGGTAGTCGACGGTCATGGCGTCGCGGTTGGCGACCGTGCGGGTGTAGATCTCACTGCCCGGCCCGGTCGGCCCGGCCCCGAGCCGGTCGTGGGCGACCCACAGTTCCGGCTCCTCGGTGGGGACGAATCCGCGCAAGCTGTATGTCCATTCCTCCAGGCTGCGGGTGTCGGCCAGGTAGTCGAAGAGTTCATCGGGCGGGCAGTCGACGTAATCGTTGACCGTGCAGTATTCGCCGAACACCTGATCGTGCGGGTACACCGACCGCATCATCTCCATGATGATCGGGGTGGCCTTCTCCTTGGGTGAGGTCTCGATCCGGATGACGCCGTCGATCGGGGCGGTCGACCCTCGGTGGGTGGTGATGTCTTCAAGCGCGGGCAGTGACATGGGCTGTGCTCTCCTCCGTGATGGTCTTGGTTGATATTCCGAGAAATCCTGTGAACGGCGGTATTTCGTCCGCCGAGCATTCGACGGCGAGCACCGACGGCCCATCGGTGTGCAGCGTCTCGCGCAGCGCCTCCGGCAGCCGGCCGATATCGTCGACGTCGATCGCGGTCAGGCCGGGGATCATCGCTGCCAGGCCCGCGCCCAGGCGACTCGGGCCGAACCGGTTGTAGCTGTAGCCGCCGCCGTAGAACAACTGCTCGCGGGTGACGCACATGGCATGTGCGTGGTTGTCGAAGAGCAGGAACGTGATGGGCAGCCGGTACTGGACGGCGGTGTGAATTTCCATGCCGTGCATGAAGAACGAGCCGTCCCCGGCGATCACCACGGTACGCCTGCCCGCTCCGGTGAGCCCGCGGTGAAAGGTCATCCCGATGCCGGCACCGAAGCTGTATCCCATGCCGCCCATGCCGAGGGCGACGATGAACCGGCCGTCACGACGCACCGGCAGATAGTGGATGGCCGACGCGCCGATGTTGCCCGCGTCGACGACGACGTCGGTCCCGTCCGGCAGCACGCGGTCGAGGACGTCCATGGCGGCTCGGTAGCGGATGCCGGGACCTTCGTGGACGGGAGGCTGTAACTCGTTGTGCGGCACGGTGTCCAGCACTCGCACTCGCGCGGGCCTGCCGTCCCCGGACAGCGCCTGGGCCAGCAGCTTGAGTGAGCCGCGCAGATCGCCGGTGTGGATATGGGTGCTCGGCGGATACGGCGGCGCCGACCCGAGCGAGAATGTCGGAACCGAATCGAACACCGCGTCCAGGCCGGCACGCGCCGTCACCGTCATCCGGGTGCCGACGAGCAGACACAGTGCGCTGTCTGCGGCGGCACGGGCCACACCCGGATGTCCCATCACCCCCGACACGCCAAGCGCCGATGACGACCCGAGACCCGGGATGCCCGCCACGTCCTTGGCGTCGGGGACGGTGACCACCCGGGCCCGCAAGGTGGCGCGCAGCCTTTCCAGCTCGACCCGGGCGTCGTCCCTGGCCACCTGCTCACCGGCGAAGACGGTGATCGGCCCGTCCGCCTCACGCAGCGCCCGGGCCAGCACCCGTAAGTCGGCGGGGGTGGTGGCGAGCGAGATGCCGTTGGGCCGGTGGTGGTCGATCGCTTCTGCGGTGTCGCCCACCTGGGCCTGTTGGATGTCCTTGGGCAGCAGCAGCACCGCCGGGCCGCCGGTGTGGGCGGCCGCGACGGCCTCGGGCAGCGCGGTGTGGATGTCGCGCGGCGTGGTCAGCCTGCGGCAGTAGACCGACACCGCCGAGAACAGGGCGTGCCCGTCGAGCGCACCATTGGCACCGCTGGTGTCCTGGAACGCACCCCGGCCGTCCTGAGCGGTCGGCGCCTGCCCGATCAGGGCCAGCACCGGGACCCGGCTGGCCAGTGACTCCCCCAGGCCGGGAACCGTGTTCAGGCATCCGCCACCGGAGGTCGCCGCCACCACCCCGAGGCCGCCGCCGCTGCGGCTGTAACCGTCCGCCATTGCCGCAGCGGAGAATTCATGCTTCGCCAGTACCGCGGTGATGTCGTCGCGGAAATGTGCGGCGTCGTACAGATCCTCGATGTTGGCTCCGTCGACCCCGAAGATGTGCGAGATCCCGCTCGTCGCCAAATAGCCGACGATGTGGTCGACCACCCTGTGCCCTCTGGCCATATGTCACCTACTCCCGTCCTCTGCCCAATGACACGACCCGCGAGTAGGGTCGGTTCACCGCGCAGGCGGGTTTGTGGAGACTCGAAGCGATACCCCAGCAAACTGTCAGGCATCGAGATCGCGGACGCGGACGTCCGCACGTCCCCGGGCAGGGCGGTTGATCAGCACGGACCAACCTCAGAGCGGGTGACTACATCCGTTGTCGGGCGGCGGTCACCGGGCGGCGGTCACCGGGCGACCGTCATGCCACACCGAGAGTGTCGGACACCGCGTCGTACAGGTCGTGGTACTCACGGGTGAATCGCAGCTCGCGGGGATCGCGCGGACGCTGCAACGACACGTCGAACTCCTCGACGATCCGACCGGGCCCCGGCGACATCACCACGACCCGGTCAGCGAGCAGCAGCGCCTCGTCGACGTCGTGGGTGACAAAGATCACCGTGGTCCGCAGCTCTTCCCAGAGCCGAAGGAAGTCCGACCCGATCTCTCTGCGGGTCAACGCATCCAACGGTCCGAAGGGTTCGTCCATGAGGAAGACCGTGGGATCAGCGGCCAGCGTCCGGGCCAGCGCCACTCGTTTACGCATACCGCCCGACAGCTGGCGTGGCGGGTACTCGGCGAAATCGGCCAGCCCCACCCGGTCGAGCAGCGCCGACACGCGGCGGTCCTGCTCGGCCCGCGGATGGTCGGCGATCTGCAGCGGCAGCCGCACATTCTCATGCGCCGACCGCCACGGGAGCAGCGCGTCGTTCTGGAACAGCATGCCCACCCCGACCGGTGGCGATGTCACGACCTCGCCGCCGAGGCGAACCTCACCGTCGGTCGGCGGCACGAGACCCGCCGCCGCTTTCAGCAAGGTCGACTTTCCGCAGCCGCTCGGGCCGACCAATGCGACGAACTGGCCGGAGTCCACCGTCAGATCGACCTCGTCGAGGGCGAGCCGACGGCCACCGTGAGCGCGATAGGCGATTCTGACGCCGTCGAATTGGACGGCGGTCACGGCGAACTCAGCAGACTGAAGTCGAACGCCTCAGCGAACGGTGGCGCCGTACCGGGCTCGAGCTGTCCGACCTGCTGCAGAAGGTCGATGGTGTCCTGGTACACGGCGGCATCCACAACCAGGCCTGCGGGCGCCTGTTCCAGGGTGCTCTTCAGGACCGACTCGAGCACCGCCCGATCCAGCTCCGGCGCTTGTTTCCTGGCCGCGTCAAGACTGCCGAACGGGTCGGCGTCGCCGCGGTCACGGGTCGCATCGATACCGTTGACGAACTCCGCGAGCACGTCCCGATTCTGTTGTGCCCAGGACTCCTTGGCGATGACGGTCAGCGCGATGTAGCGGAACTTCGGCTGCCACACCACCCGGAACCGGCCCGATTGCACCATCGTCGCCAGCAGCGGATCGGTCACCATCCCGGCGGCCGCACCGCCCTTCTCGATGGTCGCCTGCATCGTCGCACCGGTTCCGCTTCCGACGACGCGAAGTCCCTTGTAGTCGACGCCGGACTCCTCGGCGGCACGCTGCAGTTCGGTATCGGACAAACTGCCGGGCGCGGTGACGGCCACCGACTTGCCCGCCAGATCGGACACCTTCCGAATATCCGAGGACGCCGCCGTGACCAGTGAGTACGGCGGGACCTGGCTCGTCACGGCGTACCCCTTGACGTCCAGGTTCTTGATGCGATTGCGCACGATGTGCTCGCCGGCGCCGACGAAGGCGTCGATGCTGCCGCCGCTGAGGGCCTGCACCGCATCCGACCCGCTGTCGAAGCACACCTTTTCGGCCTTGGTGTCGCCGAGCTGCCCTTCGTCGATGGCCAGCGCGGCCAAACTGAGCCCACCACAGACGATTCCGACCTTCAAACCGTCGGCCTGCGATGATCCGCTCGAACAGCCGGTCAAAGTGAGTGCGGCGACGAGCACGGAGCTCGCGATGGCCTTGACGGGCATGGGGGTCATGGGGGTTGTCTCCCTGTCGATGGGGGTCGATGAATCGGGTGTCAGCGGGGGGCGACGCGACGTTCCAGCCTCTTCAAGAGGTAGTCGAGCAGGATGGCCACCGCGGTGATGACGGCGAGGCCGGCGAACACCCCTGTGACGTCGAGAAGATTCGACGAGTACTTGATGTAATAGCCGAGTCCCTCACTGGCGGCGATCAATTCGGCGATCACGGCACCGATCAGGGCGATACCGATCGAGAGCCGGAGACCGGTGATCAGCCACGGCACCAGCGAGGGGGCGACGATGAAGCGCAGGGTCTGCCAGCGGGTCGCCCGAAGCGATCTGGCGACGTCGAGGAGATCACGGTCGATCTGCTGGACACCCTGGTACACGTTGTAGAACACCACGAATACCACCATGGTCACGACCATGGTCACCTTCGATACCAACCCGACGCCGAACCAGATGATGAACAACGGTGCCAGCACGACCCGGGGCAGGCTGTAGAGCGCCATCATGTAGGGCAACAGCCAACCGCCCAGCAGCACCGAGGTGCCCAGTGCGATGCCGAGCACCGCGCCGAGCGGCACACCGATCGACATCCCGAGTGCCACCTCGACGAGCGTCTGGGTCAGGTGCGGCCACAGTTCGCCGGTGTGCACGAGCTCGACGAGGCGCTGCGTGATGGCCAGCGGTGACGAGATGTAGAAGAACGGAAAGATGCGGTCCGACGACAGCTGCCAGGCCGCGATCACGAAAACGGCGATCGCGATGCGCCCGCCGACGATGACGAGTTTGCGCCTTCGCGCCTCCCGCAGATCCCTGCGGGCCAGGTGCTCGGCGGCCCCGTCCACCGGCGCGGGCACGTTTGGCGCACTCGGGCGTCGTTCCCGGCTGAAGGCGCGGCTCACGACGCACCGCCCGGATCGACCGACTTCCCGGCCACCGGCCTGGCCGGATCGGCGCTCCATGCCGAGAACGAGCCCACATAGAGCGGCGCGGCGATGCCGAGGTGCGATAACACCGCCACCCCGTGGGCGGCCGCGACGCCGCCGCCGCAGTACAGCCCGGGGGCGTCGGCAGTGTCGTCGACCCCGTAGAACGCCCGCAGCGTATCGGGATCCAGCAGGGTGCCGTCCGTCGCCACGGTTTCTTTCGAGCTGAGGTTGCGGGCGCCCGGGATGTGGCCGGCCTCGAAGGCGTCGACGGTGCGCGCGTCGAGGAGTCGCCCGTCGGCGGCCATGGCCGCGGCGCGCTCGGCGTCGAGTTGGCCGAGATGCCCACCCGATACCGTGACGTCGCCCTCGCTCAGCTGACCTGCCAGTTCCCCGGTCGGATGACCGGCCGAAACCCACGCGGGCAAGCCGCCGTCGAGGATGGTGACGTCAGCGATGCCCGCCCACCGCAGGACCCACCATGCGCGGGCGGCGACGAAGCTGCCGTCGTGGTCGTAGACGACGACGGCGGTGTCATTGTTCACTCCCCACCGTCGCAGCGTGGCCTGCAGCGTGGCGATGTCGGGCAACGGGCGCTTGCCTTCGATGGCGGGAGCGTCGTCCCTGGACAGGTCGGTGGTGAGGAAGGCGGGCACCGCACCGGGCAGGTGCGTGTCGGGGCCCGGTTCGGTGGTCTCGCGCCGAACCTCGATCAGGCGCAACGTGTTTGACGCATCGTCCAGGCGACGGGCCACCTCGTCGGCGGCGCTGAAGACTCGCCGGGTCATGACACCACCGCCGATGCGTTGAACTGGCTGGCCGGCCGGGCCAGGCCCAGATGGTCGCGCAGCGTCGTGCCGGTGTATTCGCGACGGTGCAGGCCACGGCGCTGCAGCTCCGGAACGACGAGGTCGACGAATCGTTCGATGTTGTGGGGCACCCTGGGCGGGAAGATCATGAATCCGTCGGCCGCGCCGGTGGTGAACCACTCCTCGAGCGTGTCGGCGACTCGGGTCGGTGAGCCGACGACCTCCTTGAACATCGAGCCGCGGACCACGGCGGCCGTCACCTCGGACAACGTCAGGTCGTCATGGCCGTAGAGGTCGGTGGCCGCGGTGAGCACGTCGCGCGCATCGGCCGACAGCGCGGCCGGGTCGACGACCTCACCGATGCGGGCGTCGGCCGGGTGATCCGACAGGTCGACACCGAGGGCTTGCGACAGCCGTGCCCGTCCGGCGGGGCCCGTCTGCAGCAGGTGTTGCAGCTCCGAATACTGCTCGCGCGCAGCAGCATCGGTGTCCTCGACGTATACCGCGACACCGGGGACGATGAGCTGGTCGTCCGGGCCGCGGCCGTATGTCGACAACCTAGACTTGAGATCGGCGTAGTACGCGCGCGCCCCGTCCAGTCCCAGCGTGGAGGAGTTGGTGAAGCGCAGGTCGGAGAACTGTGCTCCGAGTTCGCGCGACCGTTCCGAGGCGCCCGCGTTGATGATCGGCAGCCGGCCCTGTACCGGCCGTTCGATGTTGAGCGGCCCGTCCACGGTGAAGAACTCGCCCTGGTAGCCGATCTGGTGTACCCGGTTCGGGTCGACGAACTGACCGGTCGCGGCATCCGCTACCCGAGCTCCGTCTTCCCAACTGTCCCAGAGCAATTGGAGCACCTGAATGTACTCTGCCGCCCAGTCGTAGCGACGGTCGTTGTCCCAGTGCTGGTCTCGGCCGAAGTTACGGGCGGCTTCGACGTTCTTGCCGGTGACGATGTTGAGCCCGACCCGGCCCGCGCTGAGATGGTCGATCGTGGCTGTCGCGCGGGCGACGTTGTAAGGGTCGGAGTAGGTGGTGTTCACGGTGGTGATCAGGCCGATATGGGTCGTCACCGCGGCGATGTGTGATGCGAGCGTCAACGCCTCCGGGCGCAGCACCTCGTTGGGGTTGGCGAACTGGGATTGGGTGAGCCCCACCAGCCGGTCACCGATGAAGAAGAAGTCGAATATCCCGCGTTCAGCTGTCCTGGCGGCATCTCTGAGCAGCGTCGGGTTCGAGTTGCCGTCCGGTTGTGAGCCGGGAAGCCGCCACGCGGCCGGATGGAAGCCGGTGGGCCAGATCGTGAGGCCGAGGTGCATGCGGCGGTCGCTGGTCATGGGACGGATCACCTTTCGCCCGGTCGGGGCAGGTCGGAGGTCGCCGCACCGCCGCCGCGGTACGCGAGGCAGGCGGGGACGACAACGAGAACAAGGAAAGTGAGGGTGGTGCCGAGAGTTTCGCGAGGTGCGCGTCAGCGGCTACAGAGACAGCTGTTGACCAGGAGAAGGTCGACGTAGCGGCGGCGAACCAGGCTGGAGGCGTCGGCGAACACGCGCCGCGGCGACTGCACACGCACGTGGCGGGAACCGCTCGACAGAGCGGCCTGCTGCAGCCATCGGTTCACGTACACGAGCGTATACGCTAGATTTCCATACCGTCAACTCGTGTGACGCACAGCGGAAGGAGCTTCGAACTGCCATGAGCAGCAACGTGTTCACCGGTGGATCCCGAGCTGACGTGCACTATCTCAAGGTCAAACAGGACCTTCTGGACGGACGATTCGAGCCCGGCACGGTGCTGCTGGAGACCACCCTCGGCCAGCTCTACGGCGTATCTCGCACCCCCATGCGCGAGGCACTGGCGCGCCTGGCGCACGACCGGTTGATCGACCGCACCGAGCGCGGATACGTGGTGCGCGAGCGTTCGGCCGAGGAAATCCAGGCGATCTATGAGGCGCGTATCCCGTTGGAAGCCGCCGCCGCCGAGCTGGCCGCCCAGCGGCGCAGCGCGATCGATCTGGACCGGCTCGACTATCTGCTGGCGATGCGTCGGGACGAAACCGACCACACCCGGCACCCGGACCTGAACGCCGACTTCCACGTGGCCCTGCGGGATGCGGCCCGCAGCGTCGTGATCGCCTCGTCACTCGGACAGTTCGACGACATGCTGACCGATTACCGCCCCGACCGGTCGCCATCGGCGAACACCGAGCGGGGCTACCGCGAGCATCTGGCGATCATGGAGGCCATCCGCGAGGGCGACACCGAGGCCGCCGGCCGGTCGATGACCAGCCATCTCGAGCGCATGCGGGATATGCGCATCGCGGCGCACGTACGCCGGACGGCGGCGCAGTCACGACCGCAGCGCTGATTTTCTCCGCCGAGCAGACACTGCGGTACCCCGAAATGGCCGATCCGGGGTACCGCGGTGTCTGCTCGCGGGCGTTGTGCGGCAGCAGTCACATCTTGCGTTCGAGCAGCACCTTCCCGTCGGGCGACGAAACCATCTGTACCGCAGCGATTTCCGCCTTCGGCAGCTGGGTGTTGGCGCTGGGCAGTGCGGTCGCACCGGACAGTCCGAGCCAGGTCGCGACCTCCTCACGACTGCCGTCGCGGCCGACGACGACCATGCCCAGGTTCTGCGGCGGGGCATCGCGCTGCCCCCAGTCCCCGTAGGTGCATGCCATGTCGATGCGGGTGCCCCAGCTGTAGCTGGACAACGCGATGCTGGCGTTGATCGGCGTCTTGGACACCTTGGTCATCTCCAGCATCTGCGCGGACTGCTGCTCGGTGCCGCGTTGCATGCCGATGATCTCGGGCCGGATCGCCACCACGGTCCCGAGGGCCAGCACCGCGGCCGCCAGACCGACCGCCGCGGTGGTCACCCACCGCGACCGGCGCCTGCGCCGGTCGACCCGGTCCATCACCGACTGCAGCACCTCGGGCCGCAACGGCGGCTCAGGTTGTTCGTCGTCCAGCGCGACGACATCGTCCAGGTCGAGCATGGCCAGCAGGGCGGGCATACCGCTGAGTTCGGCGACGGCCGCGCGGCACCGCTCACAGCCCGCCAGATGGGCCTCGTATTCCCGTCGCTCGCCGCTGGTCAGCGAGCCGAGCACATAGGCGGCGTCCCAGGTCTGGTAACGGTCCGCATCGACCGGGCCGGTGCCGTGGGGTTCGTCGAAGCGCGTCATCGTGTCACCCCCATTTCCTGCAAACCGAGCCGTAAGGCGCGCACCGCATAGTGCAATCTCGATTTCACGGTGCCCTCGGGTATCTGGAGATCGGTCGCGATCTGCGTGGTGCTCCACCCCTGGTAATAGGCGCGGCGGATCACCGCGCGATGTTCTTCGGAGAGTTGGCTGAGTGCGGTGCTCAGCAGTAGCCGGTCCAACGCGGTATCCACCTGGTCAGGGGCGGCATGGTCAGCCACCTGTTCTGGGTCCGAAACACCGGTTTCATTGCGGAACCGGGCGCTCCGGCGCTCATCGATGATCATGTTCCGTGCCACGGTGAAAAGCCAGGCCCTGGCCGAACGCTCGGGATCGGATCCGGAGTCGGGAACCGCGCGAAGACCATCGGACGGATGAGCGCTCGCGCGAAGACCATCGGACGGATGAGCGACAGGATAGAGACCGTCCGGCCGGTGCCGCCACGCCCGCAGCAACGTCTCCTGCACCACATCCTCGGCTCTGGCCCGGTCGCCGGTCAGCCGCAGCGCGTACCGCCACAGTGCTCCGGCGTGCTCGTCGTAGAGTGCCCGCATCATGGCGGCCTCCGGATCATCCATTCCCAACCTCCGTCTGTGACACGACGTCGGGAGCGACCCAGTTCATTAGAGTCTTTGCGCGGACGCCCCGCACGGGGGTTCGGGCGATTACCGGACGGCGATTTGCCGGCGGATCTCAGCGGGTCAGGATCCGGGGCCCGTCGTCGGTGACGGCGACGGTGTGCTCCCAGTGCGCGGCACGGGTGCCGTCGGCGGTGACGACGGTCCACTCGTCGTCGAGCACGACGGTCTCCGCGGTGCCCAGGGTCAGCATCGGTTCGATGGCCAGGACCGAACCCGGCGCCAGATAGGGCCCGCGGCCGGGGGCACCCTCGTTGGGCAGGAACGGGTCCATGTGCATCTGCCTGCCGATGCCGTGCCCGCCGTATCCCGCGACGATCCCGTACCTGCGGTCGTGGCGGGCCTCGGCGGCATGGGTCTCGACCTCGATGGCGTGCGACACGTCGGTGAGCCGGTTGCCCGGAATCATCGCGGCGATCCCGGCCTCCATGGCTGCCTTCGTGGCCGCCGACAGCGCCTCGTCGGCGTCGATCAGCGCGCCGACACCGAACGTGACGGCGGAGTCACCGTGCCAGCCGTCGACGATGGCCCCGCAGTCGATGGACACCAGATCCCCGGCCGCCAGCAGCTCATCGGCCGCCGGAATACCGTGCACCACACGCGCATTCACCGAGGAGCAAATGCTGGCCGGGAAGCCGTGGTAGCCCAGGAACGACGGAGTCCCGCCGCCGTCGCGGATGACGGATTCGGCGATGCCGTCGAGTTCGAGCGTCGAGACCCCCGGTTTGGCGGCCGACCGCACCGCCTGCAGCGCGGCGGCGACCAATGCACCCGCCACCGCCATCGCGTCCAGTTCGCCCGCGCTGCGCTGCGCGACGACCTTGCGTTTGCGCAGTCCCGGAATAGTGATCACCGGTGCGGATCCGGTCGCCGGATCACCGACCCAGGGCCTGCAGCGCCCGGGCGAACACCTCGTCGAGGGTGCCCACCGCGTCCACGGTCTTCACATCGTCGCCGTAGTACTGCAGCAACGGCTCGGTCTCGTCGCGGTACACCTTCATCCGGTTGTGGATCACCTCGTCGGTGTCGTCGGCGCGGCCACGTCCCTTGAGCCGGGTCAGCAACTCGTCCTCGGACACCGCGAACTCCACCACCGCGTCCAGCTTGGTGTCGCGGGCGGCGAGCATGTCGCGCAGCGCCTCGGCCTGCGCGACCGAACGGGGGTAGCCGTCGAGGATGAAACCGGCGGCCGCATCGTCCTGATCGATACGGTCCTCGACCAGGCGATTGGTCAGCTCTGCGGGTACCAGGTCACCCGCATCGAGGTAACGCTTGGCCTCCAGGCCCAGCGGGGTTCCGTCGCCGATGTTCTTGCGGAACAGGTCACCGGTGGAGATTTGCGGGATGCCGAGCTTCTCGGACAACTTCTCTGCCTGCGTGCCTTTGCCCGCGCCCGGCGGTCCGAGCAGAACGACTCTCACTTCAGGAACCCTTCGTAGTTACGTTGCATGAGCTGGCTCTCGATCTGTTTGACGGTATCCAACCCGACACCAATCATGATGAGAACCGCAGTTCCGCCGAACGGCAGATTCTGGACGGAGCCGGAGTTACCGATCTCCAGGAACAGGTTCGGCAGGACGGCGATCACACCGAGGTAGATCGAACCGGGCAGGGTGATCCGGCTCAGCACGTAACGCAGATAGTCGGCGGTCGGCTTACCCGGCCGGATGCCCGGGATGAAGCCGCCGAACTTCTTCATCTCGTCGGCACGCTCATCGGGGTTGAAGGTGATCGACACGTAGAAGTACGTGAAGAACACGATCAGGCCGAAGTAGATGGCGATATAGGTCGGGCTGGCCGGATTCGTCAGATAGTTCGCGACGAACTTGTCCCACCAGCTGTTGCCCGGGTTGGCGCTACCGCTCTGGATCAACTGCGTGATCAGGTGCGGGATGTAGATCAGCGACGACGCGAAGATGACCGGGATGACGCCGGCCTGGTTGACCTTGAGCGGCAGATAGGTCGAGGTGCCGCCGTACATCTTGCGGCCCACCATGCGTTTGGCGTACTGGACCGGGATGCGGCGCTGCCCCTGCTCGACGAACACCACGCCGACGATGATGACCAGGGCCGCCACGCAGACCGCGGTGAACACCAGGCCGCCGCGGCTCTCCAGGATGGTCTGCCCCTCGGACGGGATGCGGGCGGCGATACCGGCGAAGATCAGCAGCGACATGCCGTTGCCGATGCCGCGCTCGGTCACCAGCTCGCCCATCCACATCACCAGGGCGGCGCCGGCGGTCATGACCAGCACGATCACGATCAGGCCGAAGATCGAGCTGTCCTGGATGATGTCGAGATCGCAGCCCTGCAGCAGCCCGCCGTTGGCGGCCAGCGCCACGATGCTGGTGGCCTGCAGGATGGCCAGCGCGATGGACAGATAACGCGTGTACTGCGTCATCTTGGCCTGGCCGGCCTGGCCCTCCTTGCGCAGCTGCTCGAACCGCGGGATCACCACGGTCAACAGCTGGACGATGATGCTCGCGGTGATGTAGGGCATCACGCCCACCGCGAACACCGTCAGCTGCAGCAACGCGCCACCGGAGAACAGGTTGATCAACGAGTAGATCTGTGCCGAGTCCCCGCCGCTCACCTGCTCGATGCACTTCTGCACGTTGGGGTAGTTCACCCCGGGGGACGGGATCGATGCGCCGACGCGGTACAGGACGACCAGGCCCAAGGTGAACAGGATCTTGCGTCTGAGGTCGGCCGTCCGCAGCGATGAGATGAAAGCCGAAAGCACTCTTCCTCCTGCGCAGCCGACCTCTCAGCGCGGCGTGCCAAATGGGGCTGGTGGGTCCAGCGTCAATGGTCAGTCGATGTCTCAGTCTGTGCGGCAGTCCGGCGGCGCGCAGCCTGCGAACTCAGCCGTCAAACAGTCTACGAGAGTAACAGTTGCGTCCGGGTTGGCCCGCATCGCTAAGGCCGGATCGCTTGCTAAGCCTGCCTTCAGTTTCGGAGCGTACAGTCGGCGCCAGCTCGTTACACCACCTAACTAACACGGATCAAAAGGGGATTACATGGCGCGGACCGCAGACGACACGTGGGACCTGGCGTCCAGCGTGGGAGCCACCGCGACGATGGTCGCGGCAGCACGTGCACTCGCCACCAACGCGGCCGATCCGGTGATCGACGATCCGTTCGCCGCGCCACTGGTGCGCGCCGTCGGCGTCGACTTCTTCACCAAGCTGGCCGACGGGGGATTCGACATCGAGCAACTCGACGACGAGTCCGCGACGGGGCTGACCCGGTTTGCCAACGGGATGGCCGCCCGCACCCGGTTCTTCGACGACTTTTTTCTCGACTCCGCGCGCGCCGGGATCCGGCAGGCGGTGATCCTGGCCGCCGGGCTCGACGCCCGCGCCTACCGGCTGCCCTGGCCGGACGGCACCGTGCTCTTCGAGATCGACCAGCCCGAGGTGATCGAATTCAAGACCAAGGCGCTGGCCGACCTGGGTGCCGCTCCCACCACCGATCGCCGTGCGGTCGCCATCGACCTGCGCTACGACTGGCCCGCCGAACTGGCCAAGGCCGGATTCGACCCGGCCAAGCCGACCGCATGGATCGCCGAGGGACTGTTCGGCTACCTGCCGCCGGAGGCGCAGGACCGGCTGCTCGACCAGATCACCGAGCTGAGCGCTCCGGGGAGCCGCATCGGGGCCGAGGGTGTTCCCGCCACCGAGGCCAAGGACCAGGACCAGATCCGGGCCCGCATGCAGGACTTCAGCGACCGCTGGAAGGCGCACGGCTTCGACCTCGACTTCGCCGAACTGGTGTTCCTGGGTGACCGCGCCGATGTGACCACCTATCTGCAGGGCCACGACTGGCGCACCGCCAGCGTCAGCAGCAACGAGCTGCTGATCCGCACGGGCCTGCCGCCGGTCGAGGACGACGACCAGATGGTGTCGGTGGTCTACATCAGCGCCGAGCGGTGACGGCGGTGGCCAGATCCGACAGCGACACCTGGGATCTTGCCTCCAGCGTGGGGGCGACGGCCACCATGGTCGCCGCCGCCCGCGCGCTGGCCAGCGCCGAACCGAGACCCCTGATCGACGATCCGTACGCGGCGGCGCTGGTCCGCGCGGTAGGTGTGGAATTTCTCACCCGGCTGGTCGACGGCCAGGTCACCCTCGACGTTGAGGACGCCGCGGCCGCCGAGCAGATGACCTCGGTGATGGCCGTGCGGACCCGGTTCTTCGACGATTTCTTTCTCGCCTCCGCCGAAGCCGGGATCCGGCAGGCGGTGATCCTGGCCTCCGGACTCGATGCCCGCGCCTACCGGCTGGCCTGGCCGGTGGGCACCGTGGTCTACGAGATCGACCAGCCCCAGGTGCTCGGCGCCAAATCGGCGACCATGAGCGAGATCGGCGCCGCGCCGACCGCGGAGCGCCGCACCGTGGCCATCGAT
>NZ_JBSFPX010000132.1:0-21386 GCF_053588415.1 Mycobacterium sp. NPDC003449 | reverse complement strand
CGCCTCGTCGCTGGGGCTGTCGGCGTACCCGGCGACACTGGTTCGGATCTTGTCCGCCGGCAGGAAGGAACGGGTGGACAGCAGCGCGATGACGAGATTCATCAACCGCTCGACTTTGGAGACCGCCACGCGCACAGCTTAAGGCGTCGGTTATCCACAGCCGCCGATAAGCGCACCGGAAGTGTCGCCGGTCGGCGGTAGGCTTCAATCCGTGGAGTCCGAAGACCTCGAGGCACGCGTCGCCGCCCTGGAATCCGAGGTGCGTGACCTAGGCGCGCGGGTGCGGTCGAGCGAGCAGGACGCCGCGGCCGCCCGCGTGCTGGCCGGCGCCGCCGACCGGGATGTGGACGAGGTCCGAGCTGAGATCCGTGACTTCCGTCGCGCCACGACGGGGAGCTTCAACGCCATGCGGGAGGACTTCAGCGATCTCCGCGAGCACGTCGACCGCGGGTTCACCGAGATGCGAGGCAAGTTCGACGCCGCTGCGGCAGGCCAGCAACAGATCGTCGACCTGATTCAGACCGTGATCGACAATCAGGGCGGCAAACCAAAGCCCTGACCGCTACATGCTGGCGATCAGCCGCTTCACCCGCTCGTCGACCGACCGGAACGGATCCTTGCACAGCACGGTGCGCTGGGCCTGGTCGTTGAGCTTGAGATGCACCCAGTCGACGGTGAAGTCCCGGCCGGCTTCCTGTGCGGCGCTGATGAACTCACCGCGCAGCTTGGCCCGGGTGGTCTGCGGCGGCGTGTCGACCGCGGCGTCGATGTCCTCGTCGGTGGTGATCCGGGCCGCCAGTCCCTTGCGCTGCAACAGGTCGAACACTCCCCGGCCACGCTTGATGTCGTGGTAGGCCAGGTCGAGCTGGCTGATCTTGGGATCGCTCAGCTCCATGCTGTAGCGGTCCTGGTAGCGCTGGAACAGCTTGCGCTTGATCACCCAGTCGATCTCGGTGTCGACCTTGGCGAAGTCCTGGCTCTCGACCGCGTCGAGCTGGCGGCCCCACAGGTCGACCACCTGCTCGATCTGGGTGCTCGGTTCGCGGGTCTGCAGGTATTCGACGGCGCGGGTGTAGTACTCGCGCTGGATGTCCAGGGCGCTGGCCTGCCGCCCGCCGGCCAGCCGGACCGGACGGCGACCGGTCAGGTCGTGGCTGACCTCGCGGATCGCCCGGATCGGGTTGTCCAGCGAGAAATCCCGGAACGGCACCCCGGCCTCGATCATCTCCAGCACCAGCGAGGCGGTGCCCACCTTGAGCATGGTGGTCGCCTCGCACATATTGGAGTCGCCCACGATGACATGCAGGCGGCGGTACTTCTCGGCGTCGGCGTGCGGTTCGTCGCGGGTGTTGATGATGGGCCGGGACCGGGTGGTGGCGCTGGAGACGCCTTCCCAGATGTGCTCGGCGCGCTGCGACAGGCAGAACGTGGCGGCCTTGGGGGTTTGCAGCACCTTGCCGGCACCGCAGATCAGCTGGCGGGTGACCAGGAACGGCAGCAGCACATCGGAGATCCGGGAGAATTCGCCGGCCCGCACGATCAGGTAGTTCTCGTGGCAGCCGTAGGAGTTTCCGGCCGAGTCGGTGTTGTTCTTGAACAGGTAGATGTCGCCGCCGATGCCCTCGTCGGCGAGCCGCTGCTCGGCGTCGATCAGCAGATCCTCCAGGACGCGCTCACCCGCGCGGTCGTGGGTGACCAGCTGGGTGAGGTTGTCACATTCGGCGGTCGCGTACTCGGGGTGGCTGCCCACATCGAGATACAACCGCGCGCCGTTGCGTAGAAAGACGTTGGAACTGCGGCCCCACGACACCACCCGCCGGAACAGATAACGGGCGACCTCGTCGGGACTGAGCCGGCGGTGGCCATGGAACGTGCAGGTCACACCGAATTCCGTCTCGATACCCATGATTCGTCGCTGCACGATATCGAGCTTACGGGGTGGTTCACAGTAACGGTGCGCAAGCCGGTGACGCGCGTCCTTTCCCGCCCCACCTCATCGGGTGTTGAGCCGGGCGGCCTGACGGGTCAGGTAATCACGCTCGGCGAGGTTGGACGCCCGCCGGGCGGCCTCGGCATACAGCCGGGCCGCCGTCGCCGGGTCACCGTCGCGCTCGTGCAGATACGCCGCGACCGCGGCATGGCGGGGCAGCGAATCGTCGAGCCCGGCCAGCGCGGCCAGCCCGGCCCTGGCACCGTCGGCCTCCCCGACGGCCACCGCGCGGTTGAGCGCCGCGACCGGATTGCCGGTCAGGCGCACGAGCTCGTCGTACCACTCGACGATCTGCACCCAGTCGGTCTCCCCGACCGTGCGGGCGTCGGCGTGCAGCGCCGCGATGGCGGCCTGGGCCTGGAACTCCCCCAGCCGGTCGCGAACCAGGGCCGCCTGCAGGATCTGCACGCCCTCGGCGATCAGGCGGGTGTCCCAGCTGCCGCGGTCCTGCTCGGCGAGCGGCACCAGACTGCCGTCGGGCGCGGTCCTGGCGGCCCGCCGGGCGTGGTGCAGCAGCATCAGGGCGAGCAGCCCGGCGACCTCGGGGTGGTCGATCGCGGCCGCGAGCCTGCGGGTGAGCCGGATCGCCTCGGCGGCGAGGTCGACATCGCCCGAGTAGCCCTCGTTGAACACCAGGTAGAGGACGCGCAGCACCGTGGCAACGTCCCCGGGCCGGTCCAGCCGGACCCCGGAAAGGGTTCGCTTGGCCCGGCTGATGCGCTGCGCCATGGTCGCCTCGGGCACCAGGTAGGCCTGGGCGATCTGGCGGGTGGTGAGCCCGCCGACGGCGCGCAGCGTGAGCGCGACCGCCGACGACGGCGTCAGCGACGGATGTGCGCACAGAAAGTAGAGCTGCAGAGTGTCGTCGACGGCGGACGGCTCGGCCCGGCGTTCCCGTTGCACGAGGTCCTCGCGCCTGCGCCGGGCGGTGTCGGCGCGCGTCGCGTCGAGGAAGCGGCGCCAGGCCACCGTGACCAGCCAGCCTTTGGGGTCCTGGGGCGGGTCGGCCTGCCACACCCGGATCGCCTCGACCAGCGCGTCCTGCACGGCGTCCTCGGCCGCCGCGAAATCGGCTCCGCGGCGGACGAGGATGCCCAGCACACTCGGCGAGAGACTGCGCAGCAGCGTCTCGTCCATCCGCACCCGTTACTCGGTGATGGTCGGCGTATGGGTGAGGAACGGGCGCAGCTCCAGCCATTCGTGGATCGGCTTGCCGCCGGCGCCCGGCGCCGCCGAGAGCTCGCCGGCCAGTTCCAGCGCCCGCTCGTAGCTGTCGACGTCGATGATCATCCAGCCCGCGATGACGTCCTTGGTCTCGGCGAACGGGCCGTCGGTGACCGGTGGGCGCCCTTCCCCGTCGTAGCGCACGAACGTGCCCTCCGGGGCCAGCGCCTGGCTGTCGATGTATTCGCCGGTCTGCTCCAGCCGGTCCGCGAAATCCTGCATGTACTGCAGGTGGGCCGTCACTTCCTCGGGTGTCCACTCGCCCATCGGCACGTCGTTGACCGATGCCGGGGCGCCGCGGTAGTGCTTGAGCAGCAGGTACTTGGCCATCGTGGTTTCTCCTCGGTGGTGGTGCGACCCATTGTGGTCGCGTTCATGACTGGGACGGAGCCGGTCACGGATTCTCGACATCGGCCGCCGACATTGTTGAGCCGATCCCGGCGAGCGCACCGGCCGACATGCCGAGGATGCGTTCGAACGCCTGCCGGTAGGCGGCCACCGCCCGCTGCGCGTGCGGACCGCTGATGTCGGCGCCGACGGCACCGTCGGCCTCGATGGCGTCGATGAAGGCGTCGGCCAGGTGCAGTCCCATCCCGGTCAGGATGCCCGCCGCCTCGTGCGGATAGTCGGTGTCGAAAACCCCTTCGGTGCAGCCCTGCCGGATGATGGCCTCCAGCATCGGCGCCGTGGTGTGCATCGACCCCTGGGTCATCTTCTGGCGCAGCAGGGCGTTGTTCTCGTCGTGCCACAACCGGATCAGGGTGGCCACCGCGGTGGGATGGTCCGATTTCCACGCGCTCGATGCCGCGAAGTAGGCGTACAGCTTGTCGAGCGCACCGCGGCCCGGATCGTCGACGATGGCCTGCATCTGCGCGGTGGCGTTTTCGCCGATCGCCTCGACGACCCCGTCGAGCAGCGCCCGTTTGGACCGGAAGTAATGGTAGAGAGCGCCTTTGGAGATGTGCAGGGTGCTCAGCACATCCTCGATGGTCATCGCCGCGTAGCCCTTGTCGTGCATGAGCCGCAGGGCGACATCGAGGATTTCGCGTCGCCGGGTGGCGTACTCGTCCGGTTTGACCTGCCGTGCCATTGATCCTCCCTTGACGTCGGCCGCGAGCCGAGTCTAGCGTATTAACCGACCGGCAGTCGGTTTATTAATTGCAGGAGGCCAGATGCCAACGCCCACCCCGCAGGCCCGGTACCGGACCCGGATCTTCGCCAGGGTCCTCGGCCCGTTCGTCGCTGTGGCCACCCTGATCATCGCGATCCGGCTGCCCCAGCTCGGCGATCTGCTGTCCGACCTGTTCACCAGCGGCACCCTGCCGTGGATGCTGGGCGCGGCCATGCTGCTCATGGGCCTGGTCGTGATCGCCTTCCACCAGTACTGGTACAGCGTCACCGCGGTGCTGATCTCACTGTTCGGCTGGTTCGTGGCGCTGCGCGGGGTAGCGATGATGGCCTTCCCCTCGGCGATCGAGTCCGGCGCCGACGCCGCGGTCACCAGCCCCGGCCCGCTGATCGCGGCCAGGGCCTTCTTCCTGGTGCTGGCCGCGATGGGGCTGTGGTTCAGCTATGTGGGCTGGCGCCCCGAGGCACCGGCGGGCAGCTAACGGCCGGCGGGTTCCACCCAGCCGAGTCGCCTGCTGATCCCGTCGGCGGCGGCCTGCGTCAGTTTGGCCACCTCCTCGAAGCGGTCCGCACCGAGTCGATACGACGGCCCCGAAACACTCAGCGCCGCAACGACTTGCAGGTCGGCATCGTAAACCGGTGCGCCGACGGCGTTGAGGCCGACTTCGAGTTCCTCGGTGACACTGGCCCAGCCGCGTTCGCGCACCGCCGCCAGTTCGGCGGACAACCCGTCGATCGTGTCGATGGTGCTGGGCGTGAACGATTCCAACGTGGCAGGCAGCCGGTCGCGGACCGCATCGGTGTCCAGACCCGCGAGCAGTACCTTGCCACTCGAGGTCGCGTGCGGCGGGCAGGTCTGGCCGACCCAGGTTCGCAGGGTGATCTCGGCGGGCCCGATGGACTCGACGATGTTGATCACCCGGTCCCCTTCGAGGATCGCCAGATTCGTGGTCTCCCCCACATCGTCGCTGAGCCCGTCACAGAAGTCCTGGCTGAGCTTTCCCACGTCAAGCTGCCCACTGCTGGCCCTGGCCAGTCGCGCGATCGAGAACCCCAGCCGGTATTTGCCGCGCCCGGATACCTGTTCAACGTAGCCGCGGGACTCCAGCACCGAGATCAGTCGGGACACCGTCGACTTGTGAACGCCCAGTTCGTTTGCTATTTCGGTGACACCGGCCTGCCGCAGCTTCGCCAGGATCTCCAGGACGAGCAGCGCGCGGTCGACGGATTGGACCGCCGCTCCCGTTCGCTCGTCACCCTTGGCCATTACCCCCAGCCTAGATCAGGCCTTTCGGATCAGGTCGGCGCACCGCTCCGCCATCGTCATGACGGTGATGTTCGGGTTCACCGCGGGCAGTTTCGGCATCGCCGACGCGTCGACCACCCGTAGCCGCGACACCCCCTTGACCCGCAACTGTGGATCGAGCACCGCCATCGGATCGTCGGGCGCGCCCATCCTCGCCGTCGCCGCCGGATGGTAGACGGTGTTGTGGCACCGGTGGATGTAGTCCAGCAGCTCGTCATCGGTGACGGCGTCGGGTCCGGGGGCCAGCTCACGCGCCACCCAGGGTTCGAGCGCCGCCTGCTCGGCGATCCGGCGGGCCAGCCGCACCCCGGCCAGCATGATCCGGTCGTCGTACCCTTCCGGATCGGTGAAATACCGCGGGTCGACCTTCGGCCGGTCGCGGAAATCGCGGCTGCGCAACCGCACGGTGCCGCGGGAGCGGCCCTGAGTCACGTTGGGCGTCAAGCAGAATCCGTTGTCGGTCGTCGGGTATCCGCGGCGCAGCGTGTTCATATCGAACGGCACGCTGCCGTAGTGCATCATCAGATCGGGCTGCGGCGTTCCGTCGTCGACCGTGGTGAACAGCCCGATCTCCCACCACTGTGTCGACGTGGTGACCATCGGGCGGGACGCCTCCCAGAACACCAGGCCCTCGACGTGGTCATCCAGGTTGGACCCGACGCCCGGCGAGTCGACGCGGACGTCGACGCCGATCTCGCGCAGATGCGCGGTGGGCCCGATCCCGGACAGCATCAACAGTTTCGGGGTGTCGATGGCGCCCGCGCACACGATCACCTCTCGCCGTGCGGCGACGGTGTCGTAACCGGTGAGGTCGGGACGCTGGTAGCGGATGCCGGTCGCGGCCAACGTGTCGTCGAACAGGATCTCGGCGATCCAGCAGTCAGTGCGGACCTCGAGGTTGCGCCGGCTGTCGAGGATGGGGTGCAGGTAGGCATGCGAGGACGACATCCTGGTGCCGTCCTCCGATGCGTTGATCTGGAACCACCCGGCCCCGTTCCGGACGGTCCCGCCGCGGTTGAACGCGACCGTCGGCAACCCCACCGCCGCCGCCGCTTCCAGCACCGCGGCACCGCAGGGGTCCACCGGTGGGACGTCGCGCAGCTGCACGGTGTCTTTCACTCGTGCCGTCAGTGGCAGGATCTCGGCGGCGCTCCACCCGGTCGCGCCCATCTCCACCCAGTCGTCGAGGATTTCGGCGGGCGGCAGGAACGCGATGCAGGAGTTGTGCGATGAGCACCCTCCGAGCACCTTGGCCCGCGCGTGCCGCATGAACGAGTTACCACGCTCCTGCGGCTCGACGGGATAATCCCAGTCGTAGCCCGAATCGAGCAGATGCATCCACTCCGAGAGCATCAGGATGTTGTCGTCGCCGACGTCGGACGGCCCGGCCTCGACCAGGCACACCGTCACGCCGGGATCTTCGGACAGCCGCGCCGCCAGCGCGCAGCCGGCGCTGCCGCCGCCGGCAATGACGTAGTCGAAAAGATCAGGCATCGGTCCTCGCAGCGTGGGATTCCAAGCAGCCGATGTGGTTGCGGCCCTTGAGGAGATACCACAGCAGGCCCGCGCCGAGGATCACCCCGATGTAGACGAACGCCCCCCAGGTGTTGTACCAGGGTTCGCCGTAGACGGCCGCGCGCGGCCACGCCAGGTTCAGTGCCATGCCGATACCCCACACCACCGCGACGATGTTGACCGCCAGCCCCCACCGGCCCATGGTGAAGTAGCCGCCTTCGGCGAGATCCTTTGGCGGCCACTGCCCCTGTAACCGCTTCTTGAGCATCGGCCCGGTCACCATCAGGTACGCCAGGTAGATCATGATGATGGCGATCGACGTGAGCACCGTGAAGATCTTCGGCTGTTCGATGTTGATCACCAGGATCACGACGGCGATCACGCCGATGGTCACCGCCGGCACGATCGGGGTCTGGGTCTTGGGGTTGACCGTCGCCAGCCTCTCCCCGAACGGAAGCGCGTTGTCGCGGGCCATCGCGAACGTCAGCCGGATGGCCGCGGTGTGCACGGCCAGGGTGCACACCGTCACCGCGATGACGATGCAGATCAGGAAGACCGTGCCGAGCGGGCCCCACATGACCTGTTCGACGATGTACTGCAGTCCACCGGAGCTCTCACCGAGCTGCGGGTCCGCCAGGTCGGGCGCGGCCATGACGGCGAAAACCAGGATGGCGCCGCCGATCACGAACGATGCCAGGATCGCCCTGGCGATCGCCTTCGGTGCGGTGCGCCGCGGTTCGACGGTCTCCTCGCCGAGCGAGCTCGCGGTGTCGAAGCCGTACATGACATATCCCGATGCCAACGACGCCACCAGGAAGGCGCCGAGGAACCCGGCACTTTCGCCGGCCCCATACCCGTTGCTGGAGAAGAAGATGTCGGGTCCACGCTCGATATTGATGGCGAGCAGGAAGGCGATCAACACGGCCGCGATGAGTTCGATGAACACCCCGGCGCTGTTGATCCGCGACATCAGCTTCACCCCGAGGGCGTTGACCAGTGTGGTGAACGCGATCAGCACCGTTCCGAGCAGGACGGCGTTGGCGGCGTAGTCGTACTCACCGGTGCCGTCGCCGATGACCTGGAATCCGCTCCACACCCGGGGCAGATTGAGCTGATAGGCCAGCGCCACCGCCGAGATGGTCACGATCGACGCGGTGAGCATCAACCAGCCGGATATCCATCCGACCAGTCGGCTGGCCAACTTCTTGCTCCAGTTGTACACCGAACCCGCCACCGGATACTTCGCCGCGAGCTCCATGAAGCACAGCGCCACGGCCATCTGCCCGACGAACACGATCGGCCACGACCACAGGTAGGCCGGTCCCGCCGTGCCGAAGCCGAAGTAGAACAGTTGGAACGTGCCGGTCAGGATGGAGATGTAGCTGACACCCGCCGCGAAGCTGGCGAACTTGCCGATGCTGCGGTCCAACGACTCCCGGTAGCCGAAGTCCTCCATACCGCTGTCCGACTGACCAGTTCCCGTCGCTCCGCTCGCCCCGGTCGGATCTTTGACCACCACGATGCCTCCTCAGCCCCCTCAGCCCTTGAACCAGCCGGCGGGTGCCGGTGCGGTGTTGTGCCAGATGTGCTTGACCTCCTGATACTCCGCGAGCCCGGTCGGTCCGAGTTCGCGCCCATTGCCCGACTTGCCGAAGCCGCCCCACTCGGCCGCCGCGGTGTAGTAACCGAAGTCGTTGAGCCAGACGGTTCCGTGCCGCAGCGCCCGCGCCACCCGTTCCCCCCGCGCCGGGTCGGCTGTGCGCACGCCGGCCGCGAGCCCGTATTCGGTGTCGTTGCCCAGCGCTATCGCCTCGGCCTCATCGGTGAATCGCTCCACCGTGAGGATCGGCCCGAAGGTCTCCTCCTGGACGATCCGCATCGACCGGTCGCAGCCGTCGAAAATGGTGGGCAGGTAGAAGCTGCCGCGGGCCAGCGCCGGATCGGCCGGCCGGGCACCGCCGGTCACCAGCCGGGCCCCCTCGGAGATACCCTGCGCCACATATGCTTCCACCTTCGCCCGGTGCTGCTCGGAGACCAGCGGACCGGTCTCACTCGCCGGGTCGGTACCGGGGCCGATGCGGATCCGCTCGGCACGCCCGGCGAGCGCGGCGACGAAATCGTCGGCGATGGACTCCTCGACGATCAGCCGGGTACCGGCCGAGCACACCTGCCCGGAATGCAGAAAACACCCGGTCAACACGTGATCGACGGCTGCGTTGAAATCATCGGAATCCGCGATATCGGCGAACACGATGTGCGGGTTCTTGCCCCCGAGTTCGACCGCCACCTTGGTGACGTTGGCGGCGGCCACCCTCGAGATGACGGTGCCGGTCGCCAACCCACCGGTGAACGAGATGAAATCGACGTCCGGGTCGGCGGTCAGTGCCTCGCCGAGCACCGCGCCGCTGCCCTGCACCAGGTTGACAACGCCGGGCGGTACCGAGAACTCGCGGGAAGCCTCCTCAAGCAGGTGGACGAAGGCGATCGTCGACAGCGGCGTCACCTCGCTGGGCTTGGCGACCATGGTGCATCCCGCGCCGAGCGCAGGCGCGATCTTCCACGACATCTGCAGCAGCGGATAGTTCCACGGCGCGATCAGCACGCACACCCCGATCGGTTCGCGGACCACCCGGCTGATCACGGCGGGATCGCCGACGTCGACCACGCGGTCGGCCTGCACCGCGACCAGCCTTGCGTAATAGCGGAACACCGAGGTGACGTCGTCGATATCGATTCGGCTTTCGGCCAGCGTCTTTCCGGTGTCCCGGGTCTCCAGCGCCGCAAGGTTTTCTTTGTCGCGCTGCAGCAGGTCGGCGACCCGGTCCAGCAGCGCCGCGCGTTCGCTCACCGGGGTGGCCGGCCAGGCGCCGTCGTCGAAGGCGGCGCGGGCGGCGGCGACGGCATCGCGGGCATCGCCGGGAGTCGCCTCGTCGACGACCGCCGCCAGGCTCCCGTCGGCGGGATCGATGATCTCCCTGGTGCCGCGGTCGGACGCCGGACGCCACCGCCCGCCGATGTACAGGTCCGGCTCACCGTCCATATAGGTCACCCCTCACTCACCGAGACGCGACATTACCCACTCCTGGAACGCTCCGATGTGGTGTTCGGCCGGGACGAGCACACCGCCGCGGCGATATGCCCGCGACGACATCGCCGGCTGTGTTCGCTCACATGCCGCGAAATCCTGCTCGTTGACCCGGTGGAACAACTCCACCGAGCGGGATACGTCCCGCCCGGAGGCCACCAGGTCGGCGGTGTAGAGCCAGTCGCATTCGACGATGGTCCGGTCGGCCGCGACCGGGAACATGCGGTGGAAGATGATGTGGTCGGGCGCCAGGTTGACGAAGACCGTCGGCTTCACCGTGATCGCGAAGTAACGCCGGTCCTGCTCATCGGTGATACCCGGCAGCCGCTCGAATCCTTCGGAGCCGTCGATGGTGAATCCATGGACGTCCGAACCGAATTCGGCGCCCAGCCCGATGTTGGCCTGGGCCGCGGTGCCGCGGGCGAACTCCGGGAGCACACCGAGGAGCTCGGGGTGGATCGAGCTACAGTGATAGCACTCCATGAAGTTCTCGACGATCAGCTTCCAGTTGGCCGCCACGTCGTAGACGATTCGGCGGCCCACGTCCAGACCGCCGATGCCGTACCGGTTGATCGCATCGGCATCACCGAGTGTCCTGGTCGCCTCGCCGACGACATCCTCGAACGGCGGCGGCGTGTCGGCCAGACAGACCCAGGCGTAGCCGAGCCACTCGGTGAGCGCCACCGGCACCAGGCCGAACTGGTAGCGGTCGATCGGCGCGCCGTCGTCGTCGATCAGTGACCCGAGGTTGGGGGCGGCGACGAGCTTGCCGTCCAGGGCGTAGGTCCAGGCGTGATACGGACAGCGCAGGTTGCGTCGCACCTGTCCCTGCGCCTCGACGCACAGCTGGGCGCCACGATGCCGGCAGATGTTCAGGAAGGCTCGTAACAGCCCGTCGCGGCCGCGGACCAGCAGCACGCTCTCGCGGCCGATCTGGACCTTCCTGAACTGACCGGCCAGCGCGAGGTCGGCCGTCCGCACCGCACACACCCAGACCGCCTCGAAGATGCGCTCCTGCTCGGCCGCGAAGACGGCCGGGTTGGTGTAGTAGTCACCACCGAGGGTGGCGTGCAGCGCCGACGACGGGCTCACGGTGGCTGTGCGGGGCGGGAGTTCACTCATGCGGTCACCAGTCGCTTCGGGTCGAACAACGAGATGGGATGGCCGGTCGCGCCGGTGATGGCGAGGTCGGCGAGGATCTCCCCGACCACCGGGACGAACTTGAATCCGTGTCCCGAGAAGCCGCACGCCACCGTGACATTCACGCTGTCGGGGTGGCGTGCGATCACGAAGTGCTCGTCGGGGGTGTTGGAGTACATGCAGGTCGCCGAGTGCACACACGGACCGTCCAGCGTGGGCACCAGTTCGGTGACCCGATCCCTCATCTCGGCGATCTCCCGGTCACCCACGGTGCGGTCGATGGTCTCCGGCGTGCAGACGATGCCCTTGCGGAAGAACGCGACCTTCACGCCGCCCCGTGGCCCGTCGATGGCGGGGAAGCCGTAGACCTGCATACCGTCGGCGCCCTGGTGGATCCAGATCGGATGGTCGACGAAAGGCGTTGTGCCGCCGCGTGGACCGAACCAGTACAGCACCTGACGTTCGACGGTGATGGGGATGTCGAACTCGGCGAGCAGCTGCGGCGCCCATGCGCCGGGGCAGATGACCAGCCGGCCCGCGCGGTAGCGGCCACGCCCGGTGCTGACGCTGACGCCGCCGGCGGTCTCGCCCCACTCGATCACCGGCTCACCGAAGTGCAGATCCGCACCCGCGCGTTCGGCCAGGTCGATATGTGCCTGGACGGTCAGCTCCGGCCGCGCGAACCCCGCTTTGGCCTCGTAGAGGGCGATGTCGCCGGGATACGGGGTGAGGGTCGGGAAGCGCCGCCGGATATCGGCCGCGTCGAGCATCTCGTAGGGCAGACCCCATTCCCGGCTGGCGCGTTGACTTCCGGCGACGGTCAGGCAGTCCGGCGATCCCATGAACAGGCCACCGGTCTGGCGGTACACCTCGCGCCCGGTGTCGGTGGCCAGCCGATCCCACAGTTCGTAGGCCCGCAGCAGCAGCGGAACGTAGGCCGGGTCCTCGAAGTAAGACTGCCGGATGATGCGTGAGCCGCCGTGGCTGGAGCCCTTGCTGTGCGCGGGCGTGTATTTCTCCAGCCCGAGTACCCGCAGGCCTCTGGCGGCGAGGTGGTAAGCGGCTGCACTGCCCATCCCGCCGAGACCGATGACGATGACATCGTGTGCCATGTCTACCTCTTGATCCGGGTCATCTCGGGGTCGACCACCGGCTCGGCATGCACCACGGCGGTGTGCCGGGTACCGCGGTAGTCCACGGTGACCCGCTCACCCAGGGCGGTGTCGGCGGGCAGCCATGCATAGGCGATGGTGCGTCCGACGGTCGGTGAGTACCCGGCACTGGTCACGTATCCGACGCACCGGCCGTCGACGAACACCGGTTCCTTGCCGAGTACCACGGCGGCCGGTTCGTCGAACACGATGCTGCGCAGCATGTTCTGCGGTGGGGCGGCACTTTCCAACGCCGCCTTGCCGATGAAATCGGCCTTGTTCATCTTCACCGCGAAGCCGACTCCGGCCGCGGCGGGCTGGTGCTCGGCGGTCATATCGGTCCCCCACAGCCGATATCCCTTTTCGATCCGCAGGCTGTTGAACGCGATCCGCCCTGCCGCGATCACACCGTGTTCCCGACCGGCATCGAACAGCAGATCCCACAGTGCGGCACCGTATTCCGCGCCGGCGTAGACCTCCCATCCCAGCTCGCCGACATAGGAGACCCGCAGCATGGTGACGGGTATCGCGCCGAGGTGGGTCTGCAGTGCGCGGAAGTACTTGAACGTGTGATGGGACAGGTCGTCGGGGCACAGCGGTGCCACCAAGTCGCGGGCCCGCGGTCCCCAGACGCCCACGCAGCACGTGCCGCCGGTGATGTCGCGCAGCAGCACACCGTCGGGAAGATGGCGGCTGAGCCAGTCGAAGTCCATCGGCCCGTTGACGGCGACCTGGAACCGGTCGTCGGCGAGCCGGGCGACGGTGATATCACTTCGGATACCGCCGGACTCGTCGAGCAGCATGGTGTAGGTGACCGAACCGACGCTCTTGTCGACGTTGTTGGTCGACATCCGTTGCAGGAACGCCGCCGCGCCGGGGCCGCCCACCTCATAGCGCGTCAGCGGGGTCATGTCGTATATCGCCACCTGCTCACGCGTCCACTGCGCCTCGGCGATCGAGATCGGCGACCAGAACCGCGCCGACCAGTCGTCGCGTTCCTGCACGGCCAGTCCCTCGGCCCGCAGCCGTTGCGCCAGTTCGGCGTTCGCCTCGTAGTAGGCGGGGCGCTCCCAGCCGCCACCCTCGTAGAAGTACGCCCCGAGTTCCTGCTGGCGCGCATGGAACGGGCTGGTGCGCAGACCGCGCAGCGCGGTGCGGAACTGATAGGGGTGGATGACGTCGTAGACCTCGACGAAGGCCTGTGAACTGGTCTGCAGGATGAACTCCGGGCTACGGGCCACCTCCTCGAACCGGTACAGGTCGCACTCGTGGACGTCGATGGACGGGGTACCGTCGACGATCCACTCCGCGGTCGCCTTGGCGACGCCTGCGGAATGCGTCACCCAGACGGCCTCGGCAACCCAGAACCCACTCAGCTCGCGGTGCTCGCCCATGATGGAAAAACCGTCCGGCGTGAACGAGAAGATGCCGTTGAAGGCCTCCTCGACCTTCGAATCGTCAAGGGCGGGCAGGAGTTCGGCCGCATCGGCCCAAGCCGCGGCGAAGTCCTCATCGGTGAACGGCAGCATAGACGGCATCGACTCACCGGCGGTGTCAGCGGCCAGGGTGGACAGATCGACCGGCATCGGCCGGTGGTTGTAGGAGCCGATACCGATGCGGTCGAGGTGCTCGCGGAAGTACAGATCGGCGTCCTGGTGGCGCAGGATGGGCAGACCCGCTTGGGACAGTTCGCTGTTGCGGCCGACCAGCGCGGCAATCTGTCCGGTCTTGGCGTACTGGTGCGCCATCGGCACCAGCGGTAGCACCAGGCCGACCTGCCTGGCCAGTTGAGCGCCCCAGAACCCCGCGGCGCACACCACGACATCGGCGTCGATCACGCCGGCCGAGGTGCGCACCCCGGTGACGCGGCCACCCTGTTCGAGGATGCCGAACACCTCGGTGTGGGGCAGGAAAACCGCACCGCGGGCCGTCGCGCGCCGGGCCTGGGCCTCGGCCGCACGCACAGCGTTGGCCAAACCGTCTGTGGGCGTGTGGAATCCGCCGAGGACCCGGTCGGGATCCAGCAGCGGGTGCAGCGCGACGCATTCGGCGGGCGAGCGCAGCGTGCCCTCGATACCCCAGGCCTGCGCCCAGCCGGCCTTGCGGTGCAGGTCCGCCCAGCGCTCCGGCGTGGTGGCGATCTCCAGTCCACCGACCGGATTGAACGCCCAGCCGGCGGGGTGGTCCAGGGTGTTGAACTTCTCCACGGTGTAGCGCGCGAACGCACTCATCGTCTTGGACGGATTGGTCTGGAACACCAGGCCCGGTGCGTGCGATGTTGAACCGCCGGTCGCGAACAGCGGACCGCGGTCGACGACGGTGACGTCCGTCCAGCCGCGGGCGGTCACCTCATCGGCCAGTGCGGTGCCGACGATGCCGGCGCCGATTACGACGACTTTTGCCATACCTCGACCGCCCCCAATGCGTACCGAAGTTTGTTGCGTTTTACGCAACGCAATGTTGAAGACGCAACACATGCTCCTCCGGCGGGCACGCCACGTCAACCGGGACACGGAGAAATCTGATTCACCAACCCGGCACACCACCCGGTGCGGCCAGGCCAGAATTGAGCGATGTCGTCGCGGACGTCGCACAGCGCCCCGGTGGACGGCTTCCGGTTGGCCTTCGAGCGGTCCGGGACCCCCGGCGCGGCACCGGTCATGCTGCTGCACGGCTGGCCGGGTAGCCGGCGCGACCACCGGCACGTGGCACCGCTGCTCGCCGACGTCGCCGATGTGGTGGTCCCCGATCTGCGCGGGTTCGGCGGTTCGGATAAGCACGCGGTGTCGGTGCAGCACTTCTACAGCGCCAGCGCCCAGGCCGCCAGCGTGGTCGGGCTGATCACCGAACTGGGCCTGCACGAGGTTGTGCTGGCCGGCTACGACGTCGGCAGCCGGGTCGCCCAGAGTGTCGCCCGCATGCATCCGCACCTGGTGAAGGCGCTCGTGCTGTCACCGCCGCTGCCCGGCGCCGGGGACCGGGTGCTCAGCCCGCACGCGCAGCACGAGTTCTGGTATCAGGCCTTTCACCAGCTGCCCATCGCGGACACGATGATCGACGGCAACCCCGAGGCGGTGCGCGAGTACCTGCGCCATTTCTGGAATCACTGGTCGGGACCGGAGTTCCGCATCGCCGAGGCCGACCTGGACCGGTTGGTGTCCGACTATGCCCTGCCCGGCGCGTTCACCGCATCGCTGGGCTGGTACCGCGCCGGCGCCGGGACCGTCGCGCAATCGCTGACCGAGCTACCCCCGGGTCGCGCGGTGAAGATCCACGCCAGTACCGATGTGCTGTGGCCCGAACATGATCCACTGTTCCCGCCGCAATGGGCCGACCGGCTCGAGCACTACTTCCTCGACGTCCGGTTGCACACGGCGGCCGGCGCCGGGCATTTCACACCGCTGGAGTGCCCGGAGGAGTTCGCCGGCCTGATCCGGCGGGCGGTGCGCTGACCGGGCTCTTCAGCCCGTCCAGGACGAAGCCGAGGTGCCTGCGCCACACTGCGTCCTCACCGTCGGCCATCGCGATCACCTTCGACATCGCCCACATCAACGTCGCGAGGTCGGCGGTGCCGAAATCGGCCCGCAGCGCCCCGGCGTCGCGAGCCCGTGCGACGACGGCATCCAGCAGTCCCCCGGCCCGGCCGCATTCGCCCGCGACATCGACCGAGCCGACCGGGTTGCGGGAGATGGCATCGTTGATGGCGCGGTCGCCGGCCTGCATCGTGAACAGCTCATCGAGGAATCCGGTGAAGCCGTGCCATGGATCGGGATCCGCCATGGCCCGTTGCGCCATACCGTCGACGGCTGCCACCAGATCGGCCAGCACCGCATCCACCAGCGCCCCACGGTTCGGGAAATGGTTGTAGAGGGTGCCGATGCTCACGCCGGCGCGGCGGGCGATCTCGTCGAGCGGCACGTCGACCCCGCGTTCGGTGAACAGCTCGGCGGCGGCCGCCAGTAGGCGGTCGCGATTGCGGACCGCATCCGCGCGCATCGCCGACACCCGGTCAGCATAGCGAAGTTGAGGGCCTCCTCAGCTTCTGGTATCAAGTTGAGTATGACCTCAACTTCTTCCCCGGTCCTGGCCGTACTCGGCGTGGGACCCGGACTCGGAATGTCGATAGCGCACCGGTTCGGCGCCTCGGGATACCGCGTCGCCCTGATTTCCCGCTCCTCACAACGGCATCCGGACTACCTCGCCGCGCTGGCGGCACACGGTGTCGACGCGGCCGCCTATGTGGCCGATGCGACCGACCCGGCCCAGCTGCGCGCGGCGGTCGACGCCGCGCGGGACCGCTTCGGCCGCATCGACGTCGGCTACTACGGTCCGGCCGCCCTGGACGTCGCTACCGGCGACATCGCCGAACTCGACGCCGCGGGCGCGAAGGCGGCGCTGGACGCCATCGTTCCCGCGGTCGACTTCGCCTCGCAACTGTTACCGGAGATGCGCGGGCGCGGCAGCGGTGGCCTGCTGTTCGCCGGCGGGCTCAGCAGCGTGCTGCCGATGCCCGGGCTGGGCGGGCTCGCCCTGGCCGCCGCGGCGCTGCGCAATTACGCGATCACGCTGCACGCCGCGCTGGCGCCGGCCGGGATCTATGCCGGCACGCTCACCATCGGCGGCCTGATCGAACGCGGCGACATCCACCGGGCTCTGGCCGGGTCCGGCCGGTTCCCGTCGCTTGACCCCGACGAGCTGGCCGAGACCGCGTGGCGCCTCTACCGTGACCGCACCGAGGCCGAGGCCGTCGTCAACGTGCTGACCTGACGGCTACTTCGCGTCCTCGGACGAACTCGAATTCGCTTCTGGCAGCAGCGCTTCCAACGTCGCACCGGTGATCCGGCGAAAACAGCGCCGCGGCCGCTTCGCGTCGAGCACCGCGACCTCCAGCGTTGCCGGTCCCAGTACGCGCCGCTCGGATCCGTCGCCGCTGGCGCTGAGCGCCTCGACGGCGATCTTCACCGCCGCGTCCAGGTCGGCATCCTCGACGTAGGATTCGCCGAGCGCGGTCGAGATCGGCTCCGTGGTTCCGCCCATCACCACGAAGTGCGGCTCGTCGGCGATCGACCCGTCATAGGTGATCCGGTACAGCTCAGGGGCTTTGGTCTCGCCGTGGTGGGCGACCTCGGCCACGCACAATTCAACCTCGAACGGCTTGGCCTGTTCGGTGAAGATGGTGCCGAGGGCCTGCGCGTACACATTGGCCAGCTGACGCCCCGTCACATCGCGGCGGTCGTAGGCATACCCGCGGGTGTCGGCGTACTGGATCCCGGCGACCCGCAGCTTGTCGAACTCGTTGAACCGCCCGACGGCCGCGAAGCCCACCCGGTCGTACAGCTCGCTGACCTTCTGCAGGGACCGTGACGGGTTCTCGGCGACGAACAGCACGCCGCTGTCATACCTCAGGACGACCACGCTGCGGCCGCGGGCGATGCCCTTGCGCGCGAGCTCGGAGCGCTCACGCATCGCCTGTTCCGGCGAGATGAAATACGGGAAACTCATCAGCCTTCACCGCCTGTCCTGGTGCGGCGCGCGATGACCTCTCGGGCGAGTTCGGCGATGCGCTCCTCGGCGATGTCCTCGGCGCCGTCGGCGCCGATCGTCACCGCCGTCGGGTAGATGCCACGCACCAGATCCGGCCCGCCGGTGGCGGAGTCGTCATCGGCGGCGTCGTAGAGCGCCTCGATGGCCACCTTCAACGCCGAGTCGGGGTCCACCGCTTGCGAATACAGCTTCTTGATCGAGGATTTCGCGAAGATCGAACCGGAGCCCACCGACTGGTAGCCCTCCTCCTCGATGTTCCACCCACCCGCGGCGTCGAAGGACACGATGCGACCGGCGTTCTGCGGGTCGGCATCGTCCAGGTCGTAGCCGACCAGCAGCGGCAGCGCCACGAATCCCTGCAGGGCCGCACCGAGGTTGCCCCGCACCATCGTCGCCAACCGGTTCACCTTGCCGGGGAAGGTCAGCGCGACCCCCTCGACCTTCTCGTAATGCTCCAGCTCGACGGCGTAGAGCCGGGCGAACTCGACGGCGATCGCGGCCGTACCGGCGATGCCGGTCGCGGTGTAGTCGTCGGTGATGTACACCTTCTGCACATCGCGGCCGGCGATCATGTTGCCCTGCGTCGACCGCCGGTCACCGGCGATCACGACACCGCCGGGGAATTTGAGCGCGACGATCGTGGTTCCGTGCGGAACGGCGCTCGTCGGGTCGGTGCCGTGGGTGCCGCTCATGCCGTCGGCGACCCGGTTGACCGGCAACAGTTCCGGGGCCTGTCGGCGCAACAGGTCAGAGAAGGACGACAGGTCCATAGGTACAGACGGTATTCCTGAGTTGATTTGAGGGAGGGACAGGTTTTCGCGCCAGGTCACTGGCCGCCCTTTTGGACGTACGCCCGCACGAAGTCCTCGGCGTTCTCCTCGAGAACGTCGTCGATCTCGTCCAGCAGGTCGTCGGTGTCCTCGGCGAGTTTCTCGCGACGCTCCTGCCCGCCGGCCGAGGCACCGGGGAGGTCGTCGTCCTCACCGCCGCCACCGCCACGCTTGGTCTGCTCTTGAGCCATCGCTGCCTCCTGCAATTGTCTTCGGCGGGCTCACCACCGCCCAACCGGTTCCTCCACAGTACCGGTCAGCACCCGAATCGCCCGGATTAGCTCACCGGCGGAAACCTCAGTTGGTGAGTTGTTCGACGAGTTCGCCGGCGCTGTCCACCGAGTCCAGCAGCGCCCCGACGTGCGCCTTGCTGCCCCGCAGGGGTTCGAGGGTTGGAATCCGCACGAGCGAATCCCCACCCAGATCGAAGATCACCGAGTCCCAGCTGGCCGCGGCGATATCGGCGCCGAACCGGCGCAGGCACTCGCCGCGGAAATAGGCCCTGGTGTCGGTCGGCGGGTTGTCGACGGCATCGATCACCTGCTGTTCGGTGACCAGCCGGCGCATCGAGCCGCGCGCCACCAGCCGGTTGTACAGCCCCTTGTCGAGCCGCACATCGGAGTACTGCAGGTCGACCAGATGCAGACGCGGCGCCGACCACCCCAGGTTCTCCCGGCGCCGGAAACCCTCGAGCAGCCGCAGCTTGGCCGGCCAGTCCAGGATCTCGGCGCACTCCATCGGGTCACGTTCGAGCAGGTCGAGCACGTTGGCCCAGGTTTCGACGACGTGCGCGGCGCGCGGATCCGGGTCGCGGCTGTCGACCAGCTTGGCCACCCGGTCCAGATAGATCCGCTGCAGGGCGAGCGCGGTCAGCTCGCGGCCGTCGGCCAGGGCCACCGTGGCGCGCAGCGCCGGGTCGCGGCTGATCACGTGTACCGCGTGCACCGGCCGGGCCAGCGCCAGGTCGCTGAGGTCGATCCCCTCCTCGATGAGATCGAGCACCAACGCCGTGGCGCCGACCTTGAGATAGGTCGACGTCTCGGCCAGGTTCGCATCGCCGATGATGACGTGCAGCCGCCGATACTTGTCGGCGTCGGCGTGCGGCTCGTCGCGGGTGTTGATGATGCCGCGCTTGAGCGTGGTCTCCAGGCCGACCTCGACCTCGATGTAGTCGGCCCGCTGCGACAGCTGAAACCCCGGCTCGTCGCCGTTCGGACCGATCCCCACCCGGCCAGAACCGGTCACCACCTGACGCGACACCAGGAACGGCGTCAGGCCGGCGATCACCGCCGAGAACGGCGTCTGGCGGCTCATCAGGTAGTTCTCATGCGAACCGTAGGAGGCGCCCTTGTTGTCGATGTTGTTTTTGTAGAGCTGCAGCTTCGCGGCGCCGGGCACGCTGGCGACGTGACGCGCCGCGGCCTCCATCACCCGCTCGCCTGCCTTGTCCCAGATCACCGCGTCCATCGGATCGGTGCACTCGGGCGCCGAGTACTCGGGGTGGGCGTGGTCGACGTAGAGCCGCGCGCCGTTGGTGAGGATCATATTGGCCGCACCGACCTCGTCGGCGTCGACGATCGGCGGCGGCCCCGAGGTCCGGGACAGATCGAATCCGCGGGCGTCCCGCAGGGGCGACTCCACCTCGTAGTCCCACCGCGTGCGCTTGGCCCGCTGGATCCCCGCCGCGGCCGCGTACGCCAGCACCGCCTGGGTGGACGTGAGGATCGGATTGGCGGTCGGATCGGACGGCGAGGAGATTCCGTACTCGACCTCGGTTCCGATGATCCGCTGCATACCACCCAGCCTAGGTGACGGGCTCTGCGCGCCTGGCCGCCAGGTATTCCGGACGGCGGCGGGGCGCCGCGTACGGTTCGACCAACGCGTTGTCGACCGAGTTGAACACCAGGAACACATTCGACCGCGGCAGCGGTGTGATGTTCGAGCCCGATCCGTGCAGCAGGTTGCAGTCGAACCACAGCGCGGATCCCGGCGGCCCGGTGAACTGGGCGATGCCGTCGTGGTCGACAGCCTTCGTCAGGGTCGTCTCATCGGGCACGCCGACGTTCTGCGCCACCAGCGAGGAGTCGTGATTGTTGTCCGGCGTCGCGCCGACGCACGGGTAGAACGTCTGATGCGAACCCGGCACGACCATCAGCGACCCGTTGTAGGGATAGTTGTGGGTGAGCGCGATCGAGCACGACACCGCCCGCATCGCCGGCATGCCGTCCTCGGCGTGCCAGGTCTCGAAGTCGGAGTGCCAGTAGAACCCGGTCCCGGTGAATCCCGGCATCAGATTGATCCGGGCCTGGTGGATGTAGACGTCGCTGCCGAGCAGTTGACGCGCCACCGGCAACACCGTGTCCAGCCGGACCACCTGCGCGACAAGGTCACTCAGCAGGTGCGGTTCGAAGATCGACCGGATGGTTCCACCCGGCTCCCGGACGACCCGCGGGTCGTCGGCGTCCAGATCCGC
>NZ_JBSFPX010000131.1:0-21487 GCF_053588415.1 Mycobacterium sp. NPDC003449 | reverse complement strand
TTCTCCCCCAACACCCAAACCGCGAGAAGCCTATGAGTGAAGAGAGGGCACTCGTGCCCTCGGCCCCCCCCCCCCCCCCTCCCCCGCGGCCCCGCCCCCCCCCCCCCCCCACGGCGGCATGGGCGGCCGCCTTGGCGGCGGGCGCCACCGCGTCCTCGAGGTCGAGGACCACGGCGTCGGCCCCCGACGCCGCCGCCCTGGCGAACCGCTGCGGGCGGTCGCCGGGGACGTAGAGATAGCTGCGGCCCGGCTTCAGCCCGGATTCAGCCATGGCTGGTGGGCCGCGAAAGATACTGCCCGGCAGGCTCGCCGACGACCGCGCCGTCGCGCAGCACCTGATTGCCGCGCAGGAACGTGTCGGTGACCTTCGCGGTCATGTCGAAACCCTCGAACGGCGTGTACTCCTGGGTGGATTCGGAGTCCGCCGCCCGCACGGTCCACGACGTGTGCGGATCGACCAGCGCGATGTCGGCGTCGTAGCCGGGCGCCAGCGCCCCTTTGCTGCGCAGCCCGAACCTGCGCGCGGGGTTGGCCGACACCAGCTCGGCGACCCGGCGCAGTGACAGTCCGCGTTTGGTGCCCTCGGTGACCAGGCCGGCGAGCAGGTACTCGGTGCCACCGAAACCGGACTTGGCGACGAAGACGTCGTCGCGGTCGTCGCCGAACTTCATCTCGTCCTTACAGCACGCGTGATCGGAGACCACCCAGTCGATCTTCCCGTCCAGCAGATAGGACCACAGCGCCTCGACATCCTCGCGGGGACGGATCGGCGGGTTCACCTTCGCGCCGTTGCCGCCGGCCGTGTGAATGTCGGCCAGCAGATGCCCGATGGTCACCTCACGCCGGAAGTCGATGTGCGGGAACGCCTCCGCCATCCGCAGGGCGGCGTCGACCGCCTTCTGCGAGCTCAGGTGCAGCAGGTTGATGGTCGGCAGGCCGGTCTCGTGGGCCAGGTAGGCGGCGATGCCGATGGCCAGTCCCTCGGAGTGCGGCGGCCGGCTCGCATGGTAGGCCTCCAGCCCCGACAGCTCACCGGCGTCCTCGACCAGCTTGGTGTAGGCCGCCATGATCTCGGCCGTCTCGCAGTGCAGCGACAGCGAGATCTCATCCGCGATGTCCGGGAATTGTTCACGGGCACGCTGGATTCCGCGCATGACGAACTCGAAATGCGCGTAATCGTAGCGTTCCCCCTCCGGGGTCATCAGGAAGGAGTTCTGGTCGGCGGACCGGCCGTGCAGACCGTGGCTGCCGTAGAACATGAACACCTTGAACGACGAGACGCCATGCTTGCCGACCAGGTCGGGGATCTCCTCGATGTGCCGGTTCATCATCGGGGCCAGGTGGAACGCATAGTCGACATGTGCTTTTCCCTGGACCGCGCCGAGTACCTCGGGGAAGAAGTCGGCGTAGTCCCCGCCCTTGTTGAGGTAGTACTGTCCGGTGCGCATGTAGGTGATGCCGGTGGTGACCCCGCCCTGCGCACAGGCCCGGCTCTCGGTGACCGCGTCCTCGGCGAGCGGGTTGTATATCCCCCAGTGTTGGTGGGCGTCAACGACTCCGGGGAAGGCCAGCCGGCCGCCGCCGTCGACCACGCGGGCACCGTCGGCCGCATCGATATCCGGGGCGACCCGGACGATGCGGCCGTCGCCGATCTCGATGTCGGCGCTGACGGGTTCGTCGCTGTCGGGGGTGACGGCTCGGACGTTCTTCAGCAGCAGGTCCATGGATTCGCCTTTCTGGTGTGGAATCAAACGGGTTACGGTGTGGGTACCGATGCGGGGGCGAACAGCGCCATCAGCGCGCCCACCGATGTCAGCGAGCGCAGTCCGCGCAGGCCGGCATCGATGGCCCGGACCCGCTCGTCGGGCAGCTCGCCTGCGGCGTTCTCACCGAACTTGACCGCCAGTTCGTCGTCGGTGAGCGGACGCTGCGGCCCACCGCGGTTTACCAGCACATCGACGGTGTGGACGGTGCCATCGTCGAGTTCGGCGGTGACCACGGCCGGGAACTGGTGCGGGAAGATGCGTTCACAGCGTTCGTCGACCACGACGTCCACCCGGCCCATCAGCTCGCGCCGTTGCGGGTCGCGGGCGAGGTCGTCGGTGTAATCGGCGAGCCCGACCCCGAGCCCCGAACCCCCCAGCAATCCGGCGACCAGTGCGTAGGGTCCGCTGAACTGGGCCTGGTACCCGGTCTGCGGTGCGCGTTTGACCTCGATCGGCTGCCCGATGGTGCGCAGCGGCGCCGAGGCGACACCGAGTCGCAGCCGCCGGATCTGCTGTGGTCGCACACCACGCGCGCGCAGCTCGATCCCCGCGTCGACCGCGGTGTGGGTGAAGTGGTTGGCCGGGTAAGGCTTGAAGAAGATGCCGGGCACCGACCATTCGGTTCCCAGCCCACCGGTGACCGCGTCCAGGTTCACCGCCGAACCGTGCAACCAGGATTCGAAGAACCCGAAGCGCCCCTCCAACACCGAGGGCGGGCCGGTGAAGCCGCGGCGCACCAGTTGGGCGGCCCCCACCGCGGATTCCGCGGCCCACCCGCAGTGCAGCCGCTTGACCGTGCCGCCGGTGCGGTTCGCCTCGATGATCCCCGACGCCCGGGAGGCGGCCAGGCCGAGCGCGTGCACCAGGTCCTCGTCACCGAGGCCGAACACCATCCCCGCGGCCACCGCCGCGCCCATCGCACCGCAGATCGAGGTGGCGTGCTGGCCATGTTCGAAGAACACCGAGTTGCCCAGATCCTGGTCGTAGCCGGCCATTCCGAGCCGCACGGCGACCTCGAGGCCAACCGCGACGGCCCGCACCAGCGCTTCCCCCGATGCGTCCGCGTCCTCGGCGGCGGCGAGCGCGGCGGGTACGACGCTCGCGCTCGGGTGCAGGATCGAAGGCAGGTGGGTGTCGTCGTAGTCCAGGGAGTGGGCCAGCACGCCGTTGACGAACGCCGCGGCCGGGGCCGGCAGTCGCCTGGCCTCGCCCACCGCATGCGCCCGCTCGGCGCCGCCTGCCTCGGCGGCATGCTCGATGGCGGCCCGGCTGGTCGGCAGCTGGCGGGCCGCCACGCAGAGCCCGAGGATGTCGGTGACCCGCTGCACCACACTGTGCCCGACGTCGTCGGGCACGCCGTCACGGGCCGCGGCCCCCGCGAACGCGGCGAGCCGCTGGGCCGCGGTGGGGTCATGGGAATCAGCCACGCGGGATCACCGCCAACGGGCGCACCGGGGAACCGGTGGCGCCGTAGAGGGCCAACGGCGAGAGGACGAACAGGAATTCGTACGCCCGGGCATCGGCGAGCGCCTCCAGGTCCATCGCCTCGATGAGGTAGATACCGTTCTCCACCAACAGGACCCGGTGGGCCGGGAGCAGGGCGTGGCCCGCGCCGGGGGCCAGGCGTTCGAACGCGATGGTGTCGGCCCCCGCCGCCCGCACCGCATGATCGGCGATCCACCGTGCGCCGCGTTCACCGACACCGGGGACACCCGACCGGGCACCGACATAGGCGGCGCCCTCGGCGAAGTGGCGGCCCCACCCGCTGCGCACCAGCACGACGTCACCGGCCGCGGGTCGGGTGCCCTGCGCGGCCACCGTCGCATCCAGGTCGTCGGGGGTGATCTCGTAACCCGGCTCGCATCCGTCCGGAACTCCCAGGGCGGCAGGGACATCCAGCAGAATTCCGCGGCACACCATCGGCTCGATGGTGTGCGCGCCGAGCTTGTCGTAGCGCCCGCCGACCAGTGCGTCGGCCACGTCCAGGCCACCGTGCAGCTTGCCATCGTGGGAGACGTGGGCCAGTGCGTCGATGTGGGTGCCGACGTGGGTGCCCATGGTGATCATGTCGTTGGCGGCCGATCCCCCGTCGGCGCGGACCATGTCCCCGTGCCGCCGGGGCAGGGCATGCCAGTACGCCGGGTGGTTGGGCGACTGCGGCATGCCGACGGTGAACCGGCGGCCGAGGTCGAATACCTCGACACCGGCGCCGATGGCGTCCAGTAGCGGCGAAGCGGTGGTGCGGGCGGAGTTGCCGGTCGTCACGTCGAGAATCCTTCGTTGTCTTGTGTTGGTAGCCATTCGGTTTCGCGGCGGGCGCTCATGCGACGACCCTCCTGCGGCGCAGCTCGGCGATGTGGCCGGCATCCAGGCCCAGCTCGTCGACGAGGATCGCGTCGGTGTCGGCACCGGGTGGCCGCCCGGTGAACCGGATCCGGCCGGGGGTCGCCGACATCCGCCACATCACGTCGTGCATCAACACCTCGCCCAGGTCGGCGTCGGGGACGGTGCGCAGCATCCCGGTGGCCCGCACATGCTCGTCCTCGGCGAGATCCCTGGCGTCGTAGACCGGTGCGACGGCCGCTCCGGCCGCGGTGAACTGCTCGACCACCTCGGCCCGGGTGCGTTTGGCGATCCAGTCGCCGACGTGTTTGTCGAGCAGGTCGGCGTGCAGCGCCCTGGTGTGGCCCGCGGTGAACCACGGTTCGCCGATCACCTCTGGATGCCCGACCAGGTGCATCACCTTCTCGGCGATCCGCTGGGCGCTGGTCGAAATCGCCACCCAGGAGCCGTCGACGGTCTGGTAGGTGTTGCGCGGCGCGTTGTTGGTCGACCGGTTGCCGTGCCGGACGCCGATGCTGCCGTTCTGCTGGTAGTAGGTGGCGCCCGGCCCGACGGCGGTCATGATCGGCAGCAGCAGGTTGGCGTCGATGACCTGCCCGGCGCCGCCGTTGCGGTCACGGGCCAGCAGCGCCATCGACACCGCCGAGGACGCCGCGATCCCGCAGATGCTGTCGGCCAGACCGAAGGCGGGCAGGGTGGGCGGGCCGGCCTGTTCACCGGTCAGGTGGGCGAACCCGCTCATCGCCTCGGCCAGGGTGCCGAACCCGGCCCGGGAGGCGTACGGGCCGTCCTGCCCGAAACCGGTGATGCGCACCATGATCAGGCCCGGATTGGCTTCGGTCAGCACGTCCGGGCCCAGCCCCCAGCGTTCCATGGTGCCAGGGCGGAAGTTCTCCACCACGACGTCCGCGGTGGCCGCCAGCGCCAGGAACGCGGCCGCGCCGTCGGGGTCGGACAAGCTGAGGCCGATGGTGCGCTTGTTGCGGGAGATCTCCTTCCACCACAGCGGCACACCGTCTTTGGACTCGCCGTGCCCGCGCATGCTGTCCCCCGCGGTCGGGTGCTCGATCTTGATCACCTCGGCGCCGAAGTCACCGAGGATCTGACAGGCCAGCGGGCCCGCCAGGATCGTCGAGGCGTCGACGACGCGGATCCCGGTCAGAGGTCCGTACTCCATGCTTCCCCTCCCTCGTGCACTGGTCGTTCTGCTGATACGAAGTTCTCCCGGCCGGTCACGAGAGCTGCTCCCGCAACACGTCACCCGGCACGCCCATCAGTGCCGGCCTGGGTGCACCGTCGTCGATCCCGGCCAACCGCAACCCGGCCCACAGGGTGGCCAGATTGCTGGACACCACCGGCATTCCCAGCTCACGTTCGAGTGCGGGCAGCCCGTCCAGCGTGCGCCAGTTGGTGCAACTGATCAGCACGGCATCGGCCCCGCTGGTGTCGGCTTCCCGCACCAGCCGCGCGCTGACCGCCGCACCGAGGCGCCCCTTGTCCAGGGTGCTCAGCAGGCCCAGGTCACGCCGCGCGATGACGCGAAAGCCGTTCTGTTCCAGATAGTTCACCGCACCGTCGGCGAGCGGTGCGATATACGGTGTGACCACCGCCAGCCTGGTGACGCCGAGCGCCCGCAGCGCGGCGACCACCGCGGTGGAGGTGGTGTAGGCGGGCACCCCGCTCGCCGAGCGGAGTTCGGCGCAGGTGTCGGCATCCACGTCCCGGCCGTTCAGGAAGCTGCCGGAGGTACAGGCGTAGGCCAGCGCCGCCGGGCCGAGCGAACCCAGTTCGGCCGCGGCCGCGGGCAGGCGCTCCCGCATCGCGAGGATGCTCGCGATCTTGTCCCGCTCGCGGCTCACCTCGGCGACCGGGACGCGGGTCGCATAGAACGCGACGGCATCCGGTGCGTGCGCGGCCAACTCCGGCTCGACGACCGAGTTGACCGACGGCACGATGAGACCGATCCGCGCGGTGTTGCCGTACACCAGCTCACCCGCCCTCGACGGTGAGCGGCACCCGAAACCCCTCGGCCATCTCGGCCATCAGCGGCTCCAGCCGGTAGGCGTGGGTGATCTCGCGGCCCAGCACCGGGTCGTGCAGCCGGAACGACCACCGCGGGCCGTAGGCGAGCCGCCCGTCCAGCGCCACGATGGTCCCGGCGTAGAGCACGAAGTTCGCCTCCGGCGGGTTCGCCCGCTCCCGCAGCGTCGCCAGCAGCTCCTTCGGGGACAGGAAGGTGCCGGTCGGGGTGCGCTGATACGGCGTGCCGTCCACCCAGGACTCCAGCACGCACCCGTCCCAGTGCTCGGCCACCTCCGAGAGCCGCCAGAGCCTGGGCGCCAACACATTCGGGCAGGTCTGCTTGCTGAAGACGATGCTGACCCGCTCCAGATCGCGGTCGGTGTGATCGGACCCCACCCCGACGTAGACATCGTCGTCGGTGTCCCCCGCGACGACCAGGACGATCTCGACCTCACCCGAGGTGCGTTCGCCGTGCACCTCGACGACCTCGGATGTGGTCAGCGCGTAGGGCGCGATCGGGTAGATCCGCGGAGCCGGGATGTCGAAGGCGATCCGGATACCCGCCGCGGCCACCTCCTCCTGATGGTCGACGGCGGTATGGGCGTCGCGGGTCGCCGAGCCCATGTTGTACATCCGGCTCACCTCGAAGGTCCGCTCTTCGGTGGTCCCGTCGAGCGATTCGACCACGGCGGTAAAGGAATGCGGCATCAGTCCGATCCCCCATCCGACGTTTCCTGCACCCACCCGTGGCCCTGCAGCATCTCGGCGAACGCGATCGTGGCCGCCTCCACCGTCGGCATCCCGCCGGGCAGGCCCGACAGCAGGATCGCCTCGAGCACCTCCTGTTCGGTGGCGCCGTGCTTCATGGCGTTACGCGAGGCCCATTCGACGCCCTCCCGATCCCCTTTGACCGCGGTGGTGATCCCGACCAGAACCAGAAACCGGGTCTTGAGATCGAGGTGGCGCGGCTCGGGGCCGAAGATCAGGTTGCCGGCCAGACCGTTGTAGGCGCGCAGGATCTCGGGATCCACCGAGGCCATCACCTCGTGCACCGGCAGGGTGAACCCGCGCCGGGCCCGCACCTCGTCAAGGGCTTCGCGGCCCGCCTCGTCGTACTTCCACTCGTAGGTCACCTTCGACATGTCGTCCTCTCAGATCTCGCGGGCAGCCAGTTCGGCTTCCCAGATGGCGTTGAACACCCGGCGCGGCGAGACCGCATCTCCGATCGAGCGGGCCTGCACCCCAGCCTGTTTGAGGCCGTAGTACAGCGCGTCCTGGGCCTTGCTCCCGGTCACCAGGACCACGGAGTCGACCGGCTCCCGCCGTTCGGTCTCACCGGTGTGCACATCGCGCAGCGTCACCACGTCCTCGTCGACCGCGGTGAGTTCCCGGTTGGGGGTGAACACCACGCCCGCGGTACGCAACCGCTTGTGCACCCACCCGATATCGCGGGTGGCCGACAACTCGGGGGATACCGAACTGAGCGTGGTGACCAGCTCGACCTGATGCCGGTTGGCCTGCAGGTGTTCGGCGACCACCACCGCCTGCCGGCTGCCGAGGTCGTCGAACACCATGACCTGCGGCCCGAGCCCGCTGTGGTCGGCCAGCGCCTCGGCCATCGTCACGACGTTGAACTGGTCGGCGCCGGGCAGGCCGTCGCCCGCCGCCCACCTGGCCGGGTGGTTCATCGACCAGCCGTGGCGCAGCGGCACCGAACCCGTCGCCACCACAACCGAATCGAACCCGCCTGCGACCAACGACTCCACCGACGCCTCGACCCCGAGCTCGACCTTGACCGGGGTGTTGCCCAGCTGCGTGATCAGCCAGCCGGTGATGCCGCCCCACTCGCGGTAGCTGTCCGCGGCCGCGATCCAGTTCACCTGTCCGCCAAGCCGGTCGGACTTCTCGAACAGCGTCACCTCGTGGCCGCGCTGGGTCAGGGTCAGCGCGGCGCGTAGCCCGCCCGGCCCGCCGCCGACCACCGCGACGTGCCGCGGGGTGGCCGCCGTCCGCAGGGTGCCGGTGCCCAGCTCGGCCTCCCGGCCGACGGCCGGGTTGTGGATGCAGGCCAGCGGCGCGCTCACGATCGAGGCCATGCAGTGATTGGCCCCGACGCACGGTCGGATATCGGACTCACGTTGTTCGAGCGCCTTGTTCGGCCACTCGGGGTCGGCGATCAGGGTGCGGGTCATCCCGACCATGTCGCACGCCCCGCCCGCCACCGCGTGTTCGGCCTTCTCCGGTGAGGTCATCCGGCCGACCACCACCACCGGCAGCTCCGGCACCGCCTGCTTGATCCGGCGGGTGGCCTCGATCTGGTAGCCCTGTTCGCGGGGCGTGGTCGGGTAGATCAGCATGCGGTTCTGGTAGGTCCCCTGCGTCACCGAGACGTAGTCGATCAGGCCGGTGTCGGCGATGGTGCGGGCGATGCGGGCCCAGTGTTCGGTGCGCAGCCCGTCCTCGACATCGCCGTCGTCACCGTTGATCCGGACCCCGACGATCAGATCGGCACCGACCTCGCGACGGGTGCGCTCGATGATGTCGAGCACGATCCGCAGCCGGTTCTCCTCCGATCCGCCGTAGGAGTCGGTGCGGTGGTTGGTGGCCGGTGACAGGAACTGGCCGAGCAGGTAGCCGTGGGCCAGGCCGTGCACCTCGACCCCGTCGAGCCCGCCCTCGGCGGCGTACCGCGCGGACAGGGTGTAGCCGTCCAGGATCGCGGCGATGTCGTCCTCGTCCATCACGTGCGGCATCTCGCGGTAGACCGTGCACGGCACGCTCGACGGCGCCCACACCGGCAGCCGGTTGACCACCCCGTTGGTCTCGCGGCCGCGGTGCCACGGCTGGGCCAGCAGCAGCGTGCCGTACTCGTGCACGGCCCGGCTCAGCTTCTGATAGTTCGGGACGACGGCCCGGTCGAAGGCGAAGATCTTCCCCTCGTACGGCTGCGTGGTGGGGTGGGTCGCCATCGCCTCCATCGTGATGACGCCGACCCCGCCCTTGGCCCGCTCCGCGTAGTAGGCGACGTGGCGGTCGGTGAAGTTGTGATCCTTGACCAGCTGGGTGCCGTGTGCGGTCATCCAGATCCGGTTGCGGGCCTGTTTCGGTCCGATCGTGATCGGTTCGAAGAGGTGGGCGTAGGGGTGGGTCATCAGGTGGCTGCTCCTGAGGTCGCGGGGGCTGCTCCGGCGGGCTGGGCCGGAAAGATGTTGGTGCCCTCGGGGATCCGCACGCACGCGGCGTGATGGTCGCCGAAGACGGGGTGCATGCCGGGCGGCCTGTCGTCGCAGTCCTCGCGGTGCAGCGGGCACCTCGGCGCGAACGGGCAGCCACGGGGCAGGTCGAGCGGGCTCGGCGTCTCACCCTCCAGGACGCGGCGCGCCCGGCGCGCACCCGGCGACACCGGCAGCGCCGCCGACAGCAGGGCCTGGGTGTAGGGGTGCTGCGGGTTGCCGAGGACCGCGTCGGCCGGGCCACGCTCGACGACGCTGCCCAGGTACATCACCGCGACCTCATCCGACATCGCGCCGACCGTCGCCAGGTCGTGGGAGATGAACAGGAAGGTGATGTCGCGCTCGGTCTGCAGCCGCCGCAGCAGCCGCAGCACACCGGTGCGCACCGACAGGTCGAGCGAGGAGGTCGGCTCGTCGAGCACCAGGAACTCGACGTCGGTGGCCAGCGCCCTGGCGATGCCGACCCGCTGGAGCTGGCCGCCGGACAGCTCGTGCGGGTAACGCTCCAGGTGGAACTCCTCCAGCCGGACCATCCGCATCAGCTCGGCCGCGCGCCGCCGCCGGCCCGCACCGTCCAGATCGGTGTGCAGCAGCAGCGGCTCCTCGACCAGCGAACGGATCCGCATCCGGGGGTTGAGCGACTCGTAGGGGTCCTGGAACACCATCGCGGCCCGCGCCCGATGCCGGCGCAACGGTTCGGCACCCATCGCCAGCAGGTCGCGCTCACCGTGGGCGACCGACCCGCCGGTGGGCTCGAGCAGGCGCAGCAGGCAGCGCCCGACCGTGCTCTTGCCCGAACCGCTCTCCCCCACCAGACCGAGCGTGCGGCCCCGCCCGATGACGACGTCGACGCCGTTGACGGCCCTGACCACGGCCCGCGATCCGCGCACCGGGAACGTCTTGACCAGTCCGCGCGCCTCGATGTGGCTGCTCATCGCTGCGGCCCTCCCGCCGTTACCGCGTGCTCGCGCTCGCCGTCGAGGAGTTCGGTCAGGCCCGGCGGGAAATGGCACAGCGCCCGGTGTCCGGGGTCGAGTTCGGCGAGCGGCACCGGCTCGGCGCACTCGTCGGCGGCGAACGGGCAGCGGGGCCGGTAGTGGCAGCCGGCGGGCAGGTCGAACAGGTCCGGCGGTTCGGCCGTGTCCGCATCGTCGGGCGCGTCGCCGTCCAGCGTCTGGGAGCTGGCCGCCACCAGCGCGCGGGTGTACGGATGGCGGGGGTCACCGAAAATCTGGGCGACCGAACCCCGTTCGACGATGCGGCCCGCGAACATCACCGCGACCCGGTCGCAGTAGTTCGCCACGACCCCCAGGTCGTGGGTGATGAGCAGGACGGCCGAACCGGTGTCGTCGACCTTGGCCCGGATCAGGTCGAGGATCTGGGCCTGGATGGTGAGGTCCAGCCCGGTCGTCGGCTCGTCGGCGATGATCAGCTTCGGCTCGTTGATCATGGCCAGCGCGATCAGCACCCGCTGCGCCATACCGCCGCTGAGCTGATGCGCGTAGGCCTTGGCCCGGCGCGCCGCGTCGGGGATGCCGACATCGCGCAGCGCCCGGATCGCGTTGGCCCTGGCGGCCCGCCGACCGACCTTGCGGTGCCGCCGGTTGGTGTTGGCGATCTGGCGGCCGATGGTGCGCAGCGGATCGAGTGCGCCGCGCGGATTCTGGACGATGACCGCGAGGTCGCGGCCCCGGATCCGGCGCCGTTGCCGCTCGGGCATGGCGATCAGATCGGCCCCGTCGAATTCGGCCGTCCCGCCGACGACGGCGGCCCGCGGGCCGAGCAGCCCCAGCACCGACCAGGCGGTCAGCGATTTGCCCGCGCCGGTTTCCCCGATCAGACCGACGATCTCGTGCCGCCTGACCGTCAGGTCGACGCCGTTGAGGGCGTGGGCGACCCCGGTCGGGGTGGTTATCCGCACGCACAGTCCGGTAACCGAGAGCAGAGGTGTCATAGCGCTCACTCCTTCCTCGGGTCGAGGTGGTCCTGGATGGCGTCGGCCAGCAGGTTGAAGCCGAGCACCAGCAGCATCAGCGCGAGCCCGGGGAAGACCGACGGCCACCACTCGCCGGAGGTGATGAACTGCGAACCGTGTCGGATCATCGCGCCCCATTCGGGAGTCGGCACCTGGATGCCGACGCCGACGAACGCCAGCGACGACACCACCATGACCGACCACGCCAGCCGCACGGAAGTCTGGATGATCAACGGCGGCAACGTGTTCGGCATGATGTGGCGCCACATGATGCGCCACGGCCGGTTCCCGGTCGCGCGCGCCGCCTCGACGTACATCGCTTCCCGCACCCGCAGCACCTGCCCCCGGGTCATCCGGATGAACACCGGGGTGTCCAGGACGGCGATGACGAGGATCACCGCGATGATCGACTTCTGCGAGGCCGCCACCACCGCCAGCGCCAGGATGATCGCCGGAAACGCCTGCAGCACGTCCATCACCCGCAGCAGCACCATCTCGAACCAGCCGCCGCGGTAGCCGGCGATCAGGCCGAGCCCGACACCGACGACCAGTGAGACCGCCACCGCGGTGACCGAGACCAGCAGATCGATCCGGATCGCGTGGATGGTCCGGGAGAACACGTCCATCCCGTTGCCGTCGGTGCCGAACCAGTGCGCACCGCCGGGCGGGGCCAGCACGTCGTTGCCGAACACCTGCAGCGGATCGGTCCGGCCCACAACGCCTGCCAGCGCACCGACCACGATGAACGCGATGACGATCGCGGTCCCGGTGAACGCGGCCGGGCTCGAGGTCAGGAACCGGCGCAGCCCGCGCCAGGCGGCGCGGGACGGGCCGGAATCCTCGTGGCCGGCGGGGGCTGCGGGTGGGGAGGTCACGGCTGCGGTCACTGGAGCTTCACCCTCGGGTCGACGGCGGCCACCAGCAGGTCGGCGACCAGGTACACGGCCGCGGTCAGGACCCCCATCACCAGGATGAACCCCTGGACCACGGCGAAATCGGCGTTGGTGATCGCCTCGAGGCCGAGCTGGCCGATGCCGCCCCAGGAGAAGATCAGCTCGGAGATCGCGGCCCCGCCCATGGCCAGACTGAACGTGATGCCGAAGAAGCCGATCAGGTCGGGCAGGGCGTTGCGCAGCGCCAGCCACACCACCCCCGGCTCCGATGACCCGCATGCCCGCGCGTACCGGACCGCGGGGCCCGCCAAGGTCTCCACCATCGCCGCCCTGGTCTGCTTGGCGATCGTCGCCCCGGTGATCAGGGCGATGGTCAGCACCGGAAGGGCGAGGTGGGCCAGCGCGGAGACCGCGGTGGCGAAGTAGCCGCTGACCGTGCTGTCCAGCACCAGCATGCCGGTGAGGTGCGGCGGCAGCGACAGCCCGCGGTCCACCCGGCCCAGCGGGGCCGGGGCCCAGCCCAGCACGGTGAAGAACAGCGCGATCATCAGCAGCGCGCCCCAGAAGATCGGGATCGACACCCCCGCCAACGTCACGACGCGCAACACCTGGTCGACCACGCCGCGCTGCCGGACCGCCGATACGACACCCACGATGACGCCGAACACGATCGCGCCCGCCATCCCGAACCCGATGAGCTCCAGGGTGATCGGCAGTTTCTCGGCCAGCTCCTCGGTGACCGGCCGGTTGGATTGCCATGAGGTGCCGAGATCACCGTGCACGGCATCGGTCAGCCAGGTCCAGTACTGCACGGGCAGCGACCGGTCCAGACCCATCTGCGCCTCGATGTCCTCGATCTGGGACTGGGTGGCGGTCGGGCCCGCGACCATCACCGCCGGGCTGGAGTCACCGAGCCGCACCAGCAGGAACGCCAGGATCGACACCCCGAACAACAGCGGGATCAACAACAGCAGCCGGTAGGCCAGGTAGCGGCCGAGTCCCTTGCCCACCACATCTGCCACCTTTCTCGGGAAATTCGACGCCGCACGTACCGAAAACCTCAGCGGTGCAGGTCGATCCACCGCTCGTGGTTGTCGGGATGCCAGACCCAGCCCTCGATGTCGGAGCCCATCGCCTCGTGCCCGCCGATCTCGGCGGTGTACAGCCAGGGCGCGTCGTCGAGTTGGATTCGCTGGGCCTGGTCGATCAGCTCGCAGCGTCGCGCCTCGTCGGTGATGACGTTGGCCTGCTTGATGAGTCGGGTGACCTCGGGGTTGTCGTAGGCGTTGCGGTCGGCGGAGCCGTCCGGGGTCGAGGTCAGCAGCATGCTGTAGCCCGGGTCGAGCACGATCGACTGTTCGTAGAAGGTGAAGAACGGGAGGTCGCGCCGGGTGATCGCGGCGCGCGCCTGCATATCGGCGTCCGGGATGCGCTGCAGGTTCACCCGGATGCCTGCCTTGGCCAGCCCGTCCTTGAGCTGAATCCCGAGCGGCTCCTCCCACCAGTTCAGCCCGGAGTACTCCATGGTGATATCGATCCCGTCGGGGTGGCCGGCCTCGGCGAGCAGCTGTTTGGCCCGGTCGGGATCGGTGCGGTAGGGCCACAGGTCGGGGTTGTAGCAGGGGATCGTCGACGGCAGCGGGCCCTTGCTCAGCTGCGCGCGACCGGCGAACACGTTGTCGAGGAGCTGTTCGTGCGGGGTGGCGTAGTTGATCGCCTGCCGCACCCGCTTGTCCTTGAACGGCTCGTAGTTCGGGTTCATCAGGCCGCGGGCCTGGAAATTGCCCGGCACCGACTGGACCTTGACCCCATCGGTCGCCTGCAGCTCGTTGAGCTGGGTGAAGGTGAGCTCCTCGATCCAGTCGACCGAACCGGCCTGCAGCAGCTGGACCCGGGTCGAGGAATCCGGAACCGCCCGGTAGACAACGGTCTTGAAGTAGGGCGCGGCGCGGTAGTAGTTCGGGTTGGCCTTGAAGACGGCCTCCGAACCGGCCGCCACCGAGTCGACGTAGTAGGGCCCGAACCCGGCGCTGTTGGTCTTGAGCCACTCCAGCGCCCACGGGTCCTGCGGGGTGGCATGTTTGCGCATCTCCGTCGAGTCGTAGATCGACGGTGTGTAGAGGGTCAGGCCGCGCAGCAGGATGGGGCTCGGGGCCGACAGGTTGAACCGCACCCGGTGCGGATCGACGACGTCGATGCCCGCCACGTTGGACACCTCACCGATGAAGGCACCGGTGCGGTCCTGGGCGATCGATTTGTCCCAGCTCCACTTGACGTCCTCGGCGGACAGCTCATTGCCCCACTGACTCTTGACGCCCTCCCGGAGTTTGAAGGTCACGCTGCGCTCGTCGTCGGCGACCTCCCAGGATTCGGCCAGCGCGGGCTCGATGACCTTGGCGTCGACCTCCTGTGCGCCGTCCTTGGCGTCCTTCACCCCGTAGGTCACCAGCGGCTCGTAGATCTGGGTGACGGTGTGCTGGGTACCCGGGGTGAGCACGTCGCCGTCGAAGCCGCCGGGAACGTTCACCGCGGCGATGATCAGCTCGTCGTCGGCGCCGCCCTCGGCCCGGCCACCGTCCGGGTTGGACACCGTGCACGCGGCCGCGATCAGCGTGACCGACAGCGCCGTGGCGATGGACCCGCAGAGCCCACGTCCCATGTATCGGCCTCCTGACGCTCGGCTTGTTCCGGTGAAAGAAACGACGTTCCTCTCACAAATACTCAACCGTGAGCGACCTCACTACGTCAAGGGTTGGGACCGGGTTTAATCCCGCGGTAACGCCGCGGCGCAGGCCAAACCGGCTCAGCGCGTGGTGACTCCGCCGTCCACGAAGAGCGTCTGACCGGTGACCATGCCCGCGGCCGGGGCAGCCAGGAACGCCACGGCGTGCGCGACATCGCCGACCGTGGCCATCCGCCCGAGCGGAATCGAGGCCAGCTTGTCGGCCAGGTACGCCGGATCCCGGCGCACCTCCTCGGTCATCGCGGTCGCCACGATGGTCGGTGCCACGGTGTTGACCCTGATGCCGTCGGCCGCCCACTCGGAGGCGAGCTGCCGGGACAGGTGCACCAGGCCCGCCTTGGAGGTCGAGTACGCGGTGTTGTGCGCGACCGCCACGGCCGCCGCGGTCGATGTCAGGCTCACCACGGAGGCCGCAGCGGACCGGCGCAGGGCCGGATACGCCGCCTGCATCATGCGGTAGGTCCCGGTGAGGTTGACCGCCATGACGCGGGCCCACTCCTGCGGCGTGGTCTCCGCCGCCGCCGAGCGGGCGTTGATCCCCGCGGCGTTCACCAGGATGTCCAGCCGGCCGTGCCGGTCGAGGACCTCGGCGATCACCCGGGCTGGCGCGCCCTCCTGGGTCACGTCGAGGGCATGCGCACCACCGGCGCCTGCCAGTCCCGCGACATCCCGGTCGGCCTCGGCGACCAGCGCACCGCGGCGCTCCAGCAGACGCGCGGTGGCCGCACCGATCCCGCCGCCGGCACCGGTGATCAGCGCGACGAGACCGTCGAGACGGATCGGATCGGTGGTCGGATCCGGGGGCATCAGGCCGACGCCTCGCAGGTCGGCGGCGTGATTCGATGGTTTCGATGCGACTTCAACATCCTCGCGTTCCGTTCAGAGGATCGACATTTCGCTGAACGGAAGATTAGGATCTGAGTCGACGGCTGTCAACGCCAGCTGCGCAGACGCTACGGAGACCAGGGGGATCAGGGATGACGCCCGTGCCGTCCACCGACACCGCCGCCGCCGGCCGCGGCGACCGCACCCTCGAAGGCGTCGAACGCGCCCTCGACGTGCTGATGCTGTTCACCCGGCCGGGCACCACGAGCCTTGGCATCTCCGAGATTTCACGCGAGCTCGGTCTGCCCAAAGCCGTGGTGCACCGCATCGTCACCACACTGTGCAGCCGCAACTTCGTCGAACTCGACCCGAGCACCCGCCGCTACGCCCTCGGACCGTCGTGGCTGGTCATGAGCAGCACCTACAGCCGCAACCTCGACGTCCGCGACCTCGCCCGCGACGCCCTGCGGCGGCTCAGCGGCCGCACCACCGAAACCAGCACGCTGTCGATCCGGCACGGCAACCACCGGGTCTACGTCGATCAGGTAACGCCGCCCCGCGAGGTGATCATGTCGGTCCAGGTGGGGGCGCAGTTCCCGCTGCACGCCGGCAGCTCGAGCAAGGCGTTTCTGGCCTTCCTGCCCCGCGAAGACCAGGACGACTACATCGAGAGCATCGACCTGGTGCAGCTGACCGGCCAGACCATCGTCGACCGGGCCGAACTGCTCGCCGAGTTGCAGGCGATCCGCGAACGGGGTTATGCGGTGTCGTTCGGCGAGCGGCAGGCCGGGGCCGGGGCCGTCGCGGCACCGCTGCTCGACTTCGAGGACAAGCCCGTCGCGGTGATCAGCGTCTGCGGCCCCGCCGAACGAATCCGGGGCCGGGTCGACGAACTCGCCGACGCGCTGCTGGCCGAGACGACGGCCCTGTCCGCCCGCCTCGGCCACATCGTTTCGCGGTGATGGACGCGACAGCGCACCCCACAGACCCGGGTGCGAGAATCTGCCCATGACTGCCGTACCGGACGACTTCATTGCCGGACTCGAAGGCGTCGTCGCCTTCACCACCGAGATCGCCGAACCCGACAAGGACGGTGGCGCACTGCGCTACCGCGGCGTGGACATCGAGGAGCTGGTGACCCGCCGGGTCACCTTCGGCGACGTGTGGGGGCTGCTGGTCGACAGCAGATTCGGCACCGGCCTGCCACCCGCCGAGCCGTTCCCGCTGCCGATCCACAGCGGTGATGTCCGCGTCGACGTGCAGGCCGGGCTCGCGATGCTGGCGCCGATCTGGGGCTACGCACCGATGCTCGACGTCGACGACTCGGTGGCGCGCGAACAGCTGGCGCGGGCCTCGGTGATGGCACTGTCCTACGTGGCGCAGTCCGCGCGGGGCATCTACCAGCCCGCGATCCCGCAGCGCACCATCGACGAATGCCCCACCGTCACAGCCCGATTCATGACCCGCTGGCAGGGTGAGCCGGATCCGCGGCACGTCGAGGCCATCGACGCCTACTGGGTGACCGCCGCCGAGCACGGCATGAACGCCTCGACCTTCACCGCCAGGGTGATCGCCTCCACCGGCGCCGACGTCGCCGCGGCCCTGTCCGGCGCGGTCGGCGCGATGAGCGGGCCGCTGCACGGCGGTGCGCCGGCCCGGGTGCTGCCGATGATCGAGGAGGTCGAGAAGTCCGGCGACGCGCGTGCCGTGGTCAAGGGCGTGCTGGACCGCGGCGACAAGCTGATGGGATTCGGCCACCGGGTGTACCGCGCCGAGGATCCGAGGGCCAAGGTGCTGCGCGCCACCGCGCAGCGGCTGGCCGCCCCCCGCTACGAGGTGGCCTCGGCGCTGGAACAGGCCGCGCTCGCCGAACTGCGCGAGCGGCGCCCGGACCGCGCCATCGAGACCAACGTCGAGTTCTGGGCCGCGGTGATCCTGGACTTCGCGCAGGTCCCGGCGACGATGATGCCCGCGATGTTCACCTGCGGACGCACCGCGGGCTGGTGCGCGCACATTCTCGAACAGAAGCGGCTGGGCAAACTGGTGCGGCCGTCGGCCATCTACGTGGGCCCCGACCCGCGCAGCGCCGAATCCGTCGAGGGATGGGACCGGATCTCGGCGCCGGCGTCATGACCGGTTGCGCCACCGTCGAGGTGTTCACGGCGGCGGCCCACGCATTCGCCCGGCTGGTCCGGGCCCTACCCGCGGAGTTGTTCGACGGACCGGGACTCGGCGAGTGGGATCTGCGGGCCCTGGTCGGGCACACGTCACGATCGCTGGTCACCGTCAGCAGCCATCTGCGCTCACCCGCCGAGTCGGCCGACCTGGCCGGCCCGGTCGAGTACTACGCCGCCATCCGGAGGTTGCTGTCCGACACGGCCGCCACCCTGGAGCGCGGCGTGCAGGCCGGCCGCGACCTCGGTGACGATCCCGCTGCGACGGTGGACCGGCTTGTGGCACAGGCACTTTCGGATATCGACGGTGCCGGCGACCCGTTGATCACGGTGATCGGCGGGCACGGCATGCGGCTGAGCGGCTACCTGCCGACCCGGATCTTCGAGCTGGCTGTACACAGCCTCGACATCGCGCGGGCCACCGGGGTGGCGGCCGCGCTGCCCGCCGAGGTGCTGGAGGCCGCCACGGTGCTGGCGGCGCGGATCGCGGTGGACCTCGGCGAAGGCGAGACGCTGCTCCTGGCGCTGACCGGGCGGGCCGCACTGCCCGCGCCGTTCTCGGTCTGCTGAGCCGCGGCTAAGGCGCGGCCGGCACCTCGTCGACCATCCGGGCGATCTGGATCAGGTTGCCGCAGGTGTCGTCGAACACGGCGGCGACGACGGGCCCCATCGCGGTGGGTTTCTGGGTGAACCGCACCCCGAGACCGCTCAGCCGCTCGTACTCGGCGTCGACGTCGTCGACGGCAAACGAGGTGAACGGGATACCGTCGGCGACGAGCGCCTCCTTGAACGGCTTCGCCGCCGGGTGGCCATCGGGTTCGAGTACCAGCTCGGTGCCGTCCGGGTCCTGCGGGGACACCACGGTGATCCACCTCGCCTCGCCCATCGGAATGTCGTACTTCGGCACGAAGCCCAGCACGTCGGTGTAGAACCGCAGCGCCTTCTCCTGGTCGTCGACGAGCACGCTCGTGAGGTTGATTCTCATGTCGGTCCCTCTCCGGTGTCAGCGGGCCTGTTGAGCCACCGCTCGACGATCGGCGCGAGCGGTGCGGTGTTGATGTGGTGGAACTTGTAACGACCCTCGCGCCTGGTCTCCACCAGGCCGGCAGCCGCGAGCACGTCGAGGTGCTGCGAGATGGCCTGCCGCGTCGAACCGAGCCCGTGGTTGGTCACCAGCCGGGCGCAGATCTCGAACAGGGTCTGCCCGTCGCGGTCGGCCAGCTCGTCGAGAATCGTCCGGCGGGTGGGATCGGCGAGGGCCTTGAACACGTCACCCACACCCGCGACGATAGGCAAGCAGAGACTTGCCTGTCAAGGGTCGTCATACCCGCGTGCTTGCATGGGTATGCCCTCCGATGAGATCCGCTCGCCAGGCGGGTCTGCATTGAGTCCGCCCAACCAACTCAGGAGCCCACAATGGCAATCGAAGTAACTCCCGCCGTGTCACCCATGCTCGTCGTCGACGATGCCGCCGCAGCCATCGATTTCTACGTGAAGGCCTTCGGCGCCGAGGAACTCGGCCGGGTCGCCGCACCCGACGGCAAGAAGATCTTTCACGCCGCGGTGCGCATCAACGGGGCAATGGTGATGCTCAACGACGACTTCCCCGAGTACGCCGACGGCAAGTCGTCGACTCCCAAGGCCCTCGGCGGCACGCCGGTGACCATCCATCTGACCGTCACCGACGTCGACGCCAAGTTCCAGCGGGCGGTCGACGCGGGCGCCGAGGTGACCATGCCCCTGGAGGACATGTTCTGGGGTGACCGCTACGGCGAGGTGCAGGACCCGTTCGGCCACCGCTGGTCACTCGGACAGCCGGTGCGCGAGGTGAGCCCGGAAGAGGTCGACAAGGCCGTCCGCGAGATGAGCTAACGCCGCAGGCCGGCGGTGAGCCGCTGGCGCATCGAGGGTTTGGGTGCGCCGGCGGCCGCCGCCAGCATGGCGTCCACGGTGGTGAACTTGTCGCGGGGCCGCTCGTCACCGCCGCGGGCGATCTCGGCGGCGTCGATCGCCTGCCAGCCCGCGGCGTCAACAACCGCGGGCTGGCGGCTTCGGATCAGCTTCTCCAGCGCGGCCGGCTTGTGCACCGGATCGGTCAGCGCGCCGGCGTTGTAGTCGTCGACCAGTTTGTGGACGGTCTCGGCCGCACACGACTTGTTGGTGCCGATGAACCCGGTGGGGCCGCGCTTGATCCAGCCGGCGACGTACGCGCCCGGCGCGCCACGCACCCGGCCGCCGTCGTTGGGCACCACACCGGCCGCGTCGTCGAACGGCAGATCGGCAATCGCCTTGCCACGGTATCCGATTGAGGTCAACACCAGCCCCGCGTCGACGGTGCGAACCTGATCGGTGCCGGTGACACCGAACTCGATGCCGGTCACCTCGTCCTGCCCCAGCACCCGCTGCGGGGTGAGGTGGTAGGCCAGCCGGATCCGCGGCCGGGTGATCGGCGCGGACGCATCACCCAATTTGGCCAGGATCTCCAGCTTGTTGCGGGTCAGCGGATCGGCCTCGTCGGCCAGATCGGCGATCACCCGCGCATGGTCGGCCGCGTCGAGCACCACGTCACAGGACGCGGTCAGGCCGATCAGCTCCGGCAGCGTGAACGCCGAGGACGCCGGTCCGCGCCTGGCCGCGATCACCACCTCCTGCACCGCGGAGGACCGCAGCGCCGCCAGCGCGTGATCGGAGATGTCGGTGCGCGCCAACGCATCCGGGTCGGTGGTGAGGATCCGGGCGACGTCGAAGGCGACGTTGCCGTTGCCGACGATGACCACCCGCTCGTGGCTCAGATCCACCGGCAGATCGGTGAACTCGGGATGCCCGTTGATCCAGGCCACCATCTCGGTGGCGGTTCCGGTGCCGGGAAGACCCATGCCGTCGATGTCGAGGCGGCGGTCATTGGGGGCGCCGACGGCGTAGATGACCGCATGGTGGCACTTCAGCAGATCGTCGTGCGCCAGGTGCTTGCCGACCTCGACGTTGAGGAAGAACCGCAACCCGCGGTGACGGGCGATCGTGTCGAACAGTCGCGTCACCCGCTTGGTGCTCTGATGATCTGGCGCAACCCCGGCACGCACCAGCCCGTACGGCGTCGGCAGCTTCTCGAACACGTTGACCCGCACGTCGCGCTGGGTGAGCAGTTCGTCGGCGGCATACATCGCGGCCGGGCCCGAGCCCACGACGGCGACCGTCAGCGTGCCGCTGCGTTCGATGCGGGGAGCCGCGATCACCGGCGCCAGCTTGGACGTCGGCGGCAGCTTGCCCTCGCGTTTCGGATAGAACGCCGCGTTGAGCTCGATGAACGGCAGCTGATTCTCCGTCAGCCGGGTGTCGGGCGCGATGGCGCCGACCGGGCACGCGCTCACGCACGCACCGCAGTCCACACAGGCCACCGGGTCGATGTAGAGCATCTCGGCGGTGGCGAAACCCGGTTCATCCGGCGACGGATGGATGCAGTTCACCGGGCACGCGTAGACACAGGACCCGTCGCTGCAACACGACTGGGTGATC
>NZ_JBSFPX010000130.1:0-21633 GCF_053588415.1 Mycobacterium sp. NPDC003449 | reverse complement strand
CATGACTCCATCCTTCACAAGAGATGAAGTCTCCGGACTCACCGGGGCGATTCAAGCGGCACCTTAGTGAACCATCGACGAAAGTTGGTGCCCACGTGGGCGGAGCGCCTCACATGGGCCTCGGGGGACGGAGCGCAACTGACGCCGGTCGACATCAACAACGCACGAATCGGCGTGCTCATCTGCGGTGAGAACACCAACACCCTCGCTCGATACACTCTGCTGGCACAAGGCGAACAACTGCACATCGGTACTTACCCACCGATCTGGCCGTTCCGGCGCGAGGTCGCCGGAGACTACAACCTCACCGATGCGATCAGAATGCGCAGCGCCGCTCATTCTTTCGAGGGCAAGGTGTTCAGCGTGGTTTCCTGCACCGTCTTGGACAAGGAGGCGATTACGTACGTGAGCAACGGGGACTGCCGTGTCGAGACAATTCTGCGTGCAACCGCTCCGCCCGCGTCGATGGTTACGGGGCCAACCGGCGAGCTCGTCAGCGAGGTGAAGTCGAGTGCTGAGGGCATCGTGTACGCAACAGTGGACCTCACCGAGTCCGTTGAGCTGAAACAGATTCACGACATTACAGGCAGCGTGTACAACCGTTTCGACGTGTTCGATCTAACCGTGAATCAGACGCGTCCGTCGCCAATTACCATCAGACACAATGACGATGAGCACTCCCGCTCTGCTTCCTCAAGGGAAGCAGTTTACGAGGAACAGTTTGCCCAGATCGCGGAGTCACCCGGCAGTCCTGACGAGCGAAGCCTGATTGACCGGCCTCCTTGGCAGTACGAAGGGTGAGGCGGCGAAGCCGCAGAGCTACCTCAACGGCGACTCATTGTGTCGTCTCGGGTCTGTGTGGTGAGCGGCGAATACGGTCTCATACGGCGGGGGAGGCCTATGCTCCATCGCGTATAAACTGCGGTGGAACTGCGGCCACGCTGAGATGCATGGTCTGCAATAAATCGACACGCCACAACCGGTCGCGCGCCGTCTCTCGCGCATCTTTCGTGGCTCCCTATCCGGTGACGGAAACTGTTTCGGCTCCGCACGAAACAACCTGTGCACGACACGATTGCTCGTCCGAACGCAAAATGAAGGCGGTCAGATCGCCACCGTGCCAGTCAGGCCTCGGAGAAGCCAGGTCCACCGAAGCGGCGTCGACTGTAGGGCCTCGACTTCAAGGTATGTTTTCCCACGTGACGGAGGACAGAGTTAGGGTACAGATAGACGACGGTGGCGTGGCGAGGGTGACGATGGTTCGCGCAGATAAACACAACGCCCTCGATGAGGCGATGCTCGAAGGGTTGATAGGCGCGGCACACCGACTGTCGGAAACCGATTCGGTCCGCGCAGTCGTACTGCACGGGGACGGAAAGAGCTTCTGCTCCGGCTTGGACGTCGCCAGCTTCCTATCACGCCAAGGTGGCATCGACGTGCTGCTGCGACGCGAGGGCGACCGGTTTGCCAATGTCGCTCAGCGCGCAGCCCACGATTGGTCTACGGTGCCAGCGCCGGTAATCGCAGCGATTCATGGTAACTGCTTCGGCGGTGGCCTCCAGATCGCGCTAGGCGCCGATATCCGGATCGCTGCGCCGGACGCGAAGCTATCGATCATGGAGGTCAAGTGGGGCCTCGTCCCAGATATGGGCATCACCCAGACCCTGCCTCGACTACTGTCGATCGACGTCGCGAAGGATTTGACGTTTAGTGGTCGGATCGTCTCTGGGGCTGACGCTTTGGCCATCGGGCTGGTCACCCGCTCAAGTCACGATCCGGTGGCCGCGGCGCTGGCGCTTGCCGAAGAAATCGCGCAGAAGTCGCCGGACGCCGTCCGCGCCGCCAAGCGCCTCTATGACGAGATGTGGGTCAATGACGACACCGCCACAGCCCTTCGACGTGAATCCGAGCTGCAAGTCGGCCTGTTGGGCCAGCCCAATCAGATTGCTGCTGTGAACGCCGCATTGTCGAGAGAGCGACCAGTTTTCGATGATCCCGTTTCGCCGAGTGTGCGACAGTGAGGGCGGTTCTGCCATAGATCGTGGCGAAAAAACATCGAGTAGGTCTGCACGCCGGCCAGCGACCGCAGCGCCTCGGTGGCGGCGGCGCGCGGATGCTCAGTATGTGGCTGACTCCGGGGGAGTGGCTGTGTCGCAGCCCCTTTCGGAACCGGCCGGCGCGGAGCCAGACCCCCATGGCTCATTGCTTCCTGCGAGGGAAACGGGTGGCGACTGCCCGCCAGTAGTGTTCATCGCGAGCCAACGACATGATGAGTTTGCGGCACCCACCCTCCGACCGGATGGGGCCCCTAACGGCCCTCTGGGGCAACACAAGACCTGCCGGCAACCAGGAGGGCGCGAGCTCCTGCGCCCGGCGTGGTCGGCCGACCATCACCCTCACCTGCTGTCAAGCGGGGCCTAGAGGGCAGCAGGTACTGCCGCAGCAGCGGGTGGTAGAGCACGCCGGCGGGGCTGCCGGGAACTCGGCGAAACCCGCCGGCTACCGGGTAGGCGTCAGAGTAGAACGCACCTTCCTCGCCGCCACCGGGCCAGAATCCGCTACTGCTCAGCTCGTGGGAGTAGGCCTCGACCAGCACCCAGTCGGTGCAGTTGGGGTGCCCCAACGATGCGTTGGCGCGGGACTGCCGGAGAACCGCTTGCAGCCATGTCGAAAGAACCCCAAAAGAAGTGGATCGGGCTGACCTTGCCGGCGAACCGCGACCGGAACTGCCCGATCCGGCCTGGATCAGCTGCTGCCAGAACGCGTGGGCGGCGTCGGGGTCGTACCCCTACGGTGGGCCTCGAAGAACGGGACGGCGGGTCGACCTCGTAGGGCCGCTCGGTGATCTGGGCGGAGATGCCCACCCGGTCGAGCGTGGCCGCGGTGTCGTCGTGGAACTAGGCCCTCACCCCTTCGTCGGCACCACGCCGTTCACAACCTCCCCGAGAGTCACACCCAGTAACCGGGTGGCCAAGAAGGAACTACCGGCCGATATCGGTGATGCCTTTGATCGTCGCATCCCCCTGCGACGAGCTTCGCGCTGACCAGGACACGTGAAACGAACCCGCTGTCCACGAAAGGACGACATGAAAATCAAGCACATCAGTTGCTTTCGCCTCGACGTTCCGCTGAAGGACGGTGGCTACATGATGTCGCACGGCCGGAAACTCGACACTCTCGACACCACTGTGGTCAAGCTGACAGCCGATGACGGCCGCACCGGTTGGGGCGAGGCGTGCACGCTCGGGTCCAACTACATCGAAGCCTTTCCCGACGGTGTCCGCGCCGGTGTTGCGGCGCTGGCACCCCACGTCCTCGGACGCGATGTGCTCGATGTCCGTGGTCTCGTCGACGGCATGGACGCTGCATTGCTCGGTCAGAATGCGGCGAAGTCCGCTGTCGACGCCGCAGCCTGGGACCTTCGCGGAAAACTGCTCGAGCAGCCCGTAGCTACTCTGCTGGGCGGAATCCAGCGGTCGCATTACCCCGTGTTCAGTGCCATCCCGGTGGACTCGCCCGAAGCCATGGCGCAGGAGGCAGCACGACTGGCCGCAGCCGGACGGCGGCACTGGCAGCTGAAACTGGGCGATGATCCCACCACCGACGCCGCCCGGGTGCATGCTGTCCACGACGCGATCGACGGCTCGCGCGAGTTCTTCACCTGCGACGCCAACCAAGGCTGGACCAGGGCGGAATCGCGGAGGTTCCTGACCCGAACCGAGTCTCTAGACGTGTGGGTGGAGCAACCGACCATCGCAATGAGTGACCTCGCCGAGCTTCGGAACTCGACGGCCCGTCCCATCATGGCCGACGAATGTGTCAGGGACATCCGCGATCTGGTGGCATGTGCACGCCTGGGAGCCGCCGACGGTGTGAACATCAAGCCCGCCCGGGTCGGCGGCATCACCAAGGCGGCGCTACTGCGCGACACGGCCCAGGCGCTGGGATGGCACTTCATGATCGATGATCCGAAGGGCACCGAGGTGGCCGCGGCCGCGGTGGGACACCTCGCGGCCAGTGCCGGCTCCGGATTGCTGTGCGCGTCCTACCCGGCCCTACATCTCGAGGGTTCTCGGCTCCGCTCCGGTGGAGTCCAGCTCGCCGGCGGAACGGCGTCACTGTCCGAAGAGCATGGTCTCGGGATCGACGTCGATGAGTCGGGCCTCGGTGAACCGCAATTCGAATTGGCTCTTTGACCCTGCTCCCGTTCGGCCCGTAACTGCGTGATTGGAGGACAAGATGCTGTTCATCACGGAATCCGAGATACTCCGAGTACTCGATGACCCGGTGCCTTTGCTGGATGCGCTCGGCCAAGCCTACGCGGCGTTGAGTTCCGGTCGGGCCACGGTACCCGACCGGACCCGCACCGACGTCGGTGACGACAGCTATTTCCTGTCCATGCCCGGCTACCTTCCCGGAATCGGCATCGCCGGCAAACTGGTGAGTGTATTTCCGTTAAACGACACCGCAATTGCTCCAACACACAGCGGTGTGGTGTGCCTGTTCGACGAGTCGACCGGTGTACCGCTGGCGGTTCTGGACGGTGGCGCACTGACAAAGGTGCGGACCGCCGGCGCCTCGGCTCTGTCGGTGTCGGTCCTGGCTCGAGAGAATTCACGCGTCCTGTGCATCCTGGGAGCGGGCGAGCAGGGCCGCGCGCATCTCGAACTGATCTCACAGATCCGCCCCTTCTCAGAGATCCGGGTGTGGGACCGAGATGTCGAGCGCAGTCACAGGCTGGTGGCTGACACATCGATCGCGGCTGAGATGGTGGTCGCTGAGAGCGCCGAGGCGGCCGCCTACGGCGCCGACGTGGTAAGCATGTGCACACGGGCGACGGAACCCTTCTTGAGGGCCGAGCACATCACGCCGGGGACCCATGTGACCTCGATCGGCGGAGCACCGCCCCTCGGCGAGTTGGATCGCGAACTCATCACTCCCGGAGACCTTTTTGTCGAGACCCTGAAGGCCTTTCAGCCTCCGCCGGTAGGCTGTGTCGAACTCGATGGCCTGCGGGTGAACGCCGGATCCGAGATCGGGAACGTCCTCGCCGGAGATGCGGCAGGCCGCGTCAATGATATTCAGATAACAGTGTGGAAGGCCAGTGGCCATGCCGTGTCGGACGTGGCAGCCGGGTTCCTGTGCTACAGGCGAGCCACGATGCAGAACTGACAACGATGGGCCCGAACATGCCCGAGTCTCCGACGCTCACCGACCTGGCCGCCGCGACTGCGATACGATAGCGAGTTGCCCGGGCCGGGAGAGGGCTTTCGATCAGAATCTATTGTGCTCAACGGTGTTCCAGGGCTACTCGTCTCAGCACCCGGGGCTGGCGGCGGTCTGATCCTTCACTTCCATGGCGGTGGATACCAACTCGGATCATCCACGAGCCACGCCGGCTTGGCAGCTGAAATCGCACGACAATCCTCGGCCACCGTATTCGTGCCCGACTATCGTCTCGCGCCGGAACATCCCTTTCCAGCTGCGTACGACGATGGCGTGGCGGTGTACCACGCAATACGCGAGCAGTATCCGGACACACCAGTCGCACTGTGCGGTGATTCGGCCGGTGGCGGCCTCGCAATGGCGGTTCTTCTGGCAGTTCGCGACGCGAATCTGACCATGCCCGCGGCGGTGGTTCTGCTCTCGCCCTGGGCCGACCTGACCCTAGGCAGCGATTCGTTGCGGGCCCGTGAGGCAAACGACACCCGCCTCACTCGCCAACTTCTCGCCCAGATGGCCGCGGACTACCTCCAGGACGCAGACGCTTCCGATCGGCGTGCGTCACCGCTTCTCGCCGACCTCGACAACCTGCCCCCTGTTCTCGTGCAGGTGGGCACCGGTGACATCCTGGAGGACGATTCGGTCCGAGTCGTCGAGGCGTTGCGACGGGCCGGGGGCAGAGCAACCCTCGAAGTGTCCTATCGGATGCCGCACGTATTCCACCGATATTGCTCCCTATCGGAAGAGGGCCACGCCGCGCTGAAACGACTCGGGCGCTTCCTGCGAGCTCACATTGACGTGTCCGAAGACTGACTGGTGCACGGGACAAGCAGGGCATCGATACCTGTGTGAAGGTCCCCTGCGGTGAGATGGCATAGAGGTTGGCGCCCGGGTACGCGGTGTACGCGAGGTCACGGAGCCCGCCGAGGGTGCCGCTGGCGAGTCGGAATTATTGGGCGGCCTAATCGAATGATGTTGCTGCACTGCTAAGTTGAGCTTCGTATACGGTTGCATGGTCGAAGTCGCCCTCGCAGAAGACAAGGAAGTGTCCGTCCGGGTCGTAGTTGGGCGCGGTATCGCCAGCAAACTCGCGAGCGGGCAAAAAAGTGGCCGCGAGACCTGCAGGAGGGCGTTGATGTCCCAAAGGTCACGACGGGAACCTCATCATCACGCCCCGCCCCACCGGCGGGCTTTGCGTCACGGTGCGACTACCCGTTGCGATGACAGAGTGACGAAACAGGCACTCACGGCCGAGAGCGAGTCCTGCTCTCGGCCGAGGAATGCACCCGATCGAGTGGACTTCCTTCAATTCTATTGGCGTGGTGTCTTCTCGAAGAGAAGCAAACGTTGCCCAATCTGGCCGTAGCCAGGGAACCCAAAGCGTCGTTGGCTAGTACCATATGATGCTACCATCTGGCGGTGCCATCATTCAGTTTGCGACTCTCGAACGATGCCTACGAGGCAGTCCAGAAACACTCCCGCGACGACGAGAAATCCATGAACGCGTGGCTTGAGCATCTCGTCGAAGCTGAAGACATGCGCCGCCGCTGCACCGCACATGAGCGCTACATGGCCGAACATCCCGAGATGGTGGAGTACAGCAAAAACAGCGCCGACCGGAACCTTAAACGACTTTCGAGGCGATGAGCCCGCGCCGAGGAGAGATCTGGAGCACGACCGAAGCGGGCAACGTGCTCGTGGTCTCCTCCACGGTCTATAACGAAATCCCCTCCGAGCCGACGGTCATTGTCATGCCGGTTTTCGGCCACGAAGCCGATACCGGATTCGGTGTTGAGATCGGCACTGGCTGGGTCGCAACCGGACTCATTACCGCCTTTGATAAGGACGATCTCGTGACGTTTGTCGGCGCCATCGGTATTCAGGAGTTGACGAACGTCAACAACACTCTGTTCAAGATCCTCGCCACACCAGACTGATCATGAGCAAGCCTGAGGAAATGAAGCGCCTCGTGAGACAAACCGCCGCGAGATACGTTGGGAACACCCTGGTCATGGCGGCGACCAGATGAAGTCAGCCGTGAGAACCTACAAACAACATGTGGCTTCCCGAGTTTGATGTCCATTTCCCAGCTCAGATGTCCAGACGATGTCGATCTCCAATGACCGCAGTGGATGCTCAGTGCAATGCCAGGTGAAGCCGCACGCGCCATGGACGAAGCGGCACGAGCCTGGGACAAAACTCACGTGACATGAACTGAGGCGAATTCGGGTCGACGCTGGTCAGGGATCCTGACCCGGCGACGCGCAGGTCATCAGCACACTGAAGGGCGAATTCGATTATGACGCTGTGTTTGTGGCGCCGGCGGAGGCCCTGCATTCTGCGACCGGGCTCGGAAGCCCGTTAAGTCGTGTCAAACGTGCGGTGGCATCGCGGGTAAGGGCAATGCTGCAATGACGCGGGCTTCATCGGGGGCAACACCTAAGGCGCGCAACACGAGTTCTGCTGTCGCCGACCCTGCTTCGCGCCAGGTTTGGTGGCCTTCCAGGACCATCCACATTGAGCTGATCGTGGCCCCCTGGACCAGCGATGCCACGCTGTCAGCAGTGAGATCGCCCAGTGAATAACGGCCTGAAGCGATGCCGGAACCGATGTCACGATGCGGCTGGCCGGTCATCCACGTGCGCAAAGCTTCCTGGCTGAGGCCGAACTTGACGGCAAACCGGCCCATCAGTGGGTTCTCGTGCGCGTACCGCACCCACATGCGTATCCCGATGGCCAGCCGTGTCGCCGAATCGTCGATGCCGTCGAACGTCGCCGCCACCCGCGCATGCAGATCCGTACTGATGGCGCCGACCACACGGTCAAACAGGCCCTCGATCGAACCCAGGTTCCGGTACAGGGTGCCGCGTGCCAGGTTGGCCTCTTGCGCGAGCTCGCTGACGGTGATCTGCGTGGTGCCCTTCTCGACGAAGAGTCGCATGGCGGCGGTGTAGATGCGGTCGTCGGTCGTCGTCATTGAGGCGCTCCTCACCGCCGTGCGGTGTACACCACCGTTCAACACAAAACTATAACAGCAGAAATAGCACAGTTTGCTGATCAGATGAACAGATATGTTCCTTGGCTTCTGACGCTTCGCTATTTCTGCTCGCCGGTGCCGTGAATGAGGTTTTCGGCGCGACGCCCGAGGTGGTGCCAGCCTCGCGATGCCATAGACAGATGTGATTGGAATTGAACACTAGTGTTCAATCAGTTACGTTGTTGTCGAGGATCGGTCCACGATGTCACATGGAAGGCTCGGCAATGAGCTCAGAATCCACAGTGATCGACGACTCGATGTTTGACCGCGCCCCGGTACTGGGGCGCCATGGTCGGTGCTGTCACCGTTCATCCGTGACGGCACGAATATCCCAGCGTGGCAACCGATATCGTTGCTTTCACGGTCGCAACAGTGGTGGCATGCGGACGCTGAGGTCCACACGCGTTCTGGATCGTCACATAGGAACAACCATGTGAGCCCCGAGGGCGCCCACACTGTCAACGCCACCGATGCGGTGCGCACCGACACCGAAATCCACTTGTGCGGAGGCGATCCCAACGCCCCCTGGGCGCTCGTCCGGCGCGGATGAAGCGCCGAGCGATATGAGGATCCAATGATCGGCATTCATCCCGCCCCAGCGACAAGGTCACGATCATGAGTCGACGCAAACAGTCAAAAGGCCAGGCCGGCCGAATCCTTGACGCGTTGTGGATGCCCTTGGTGGCGCTGATCGTCATTGCGGTGGTGGGCTTCGGGGTGAGTCGGATTCGCGAAAATTCGCACGCGATCAGCCACCCGCCGACTACCCGTCCGATCCCGGCGACGGTGGTTCAGGTCAATCCCAAGAATGTCACCTACGAGGTATTCGGTGATCTCGGAAACAGCGGGAAGGTGTCCTATGCCAACCTCAACAGCGAACCTGTCGACGTCGTGCTGACATCGTTGCCGTGGTCGGTTTCCGAATCCACCACGTCGTCGGCGGTGTCGCTGAGCCTGGTCGCGCAGGTGGACGGGGACTCGTTGGGTTGCCGTATCCGGGTCAATGGTGAGGTTCGTGAGGAACAGGTCGTGAACCACGTCGGCGCCGCGGTTGCGTGCTCGGTGTCGGCAGCATGACCGCGGGCCAGCAGCCGCCGGACGACGCCGACACGGGTCCGGTGCTGACCCAACGCCCGGTGAAGCACGAAACGCCCAAGCATCCAGCCGCCGCACGCTGGCTTCGTGTGCTCGCGGTTCCGGTGGTGCTTTTCTGGGTCATTGCCGCCGCTGCCGTGACTTTCTTTGTGCCCTCCCTGGAAGAAACCACCTCGGCCAACGCCAAGGCGATGATTCCGCGGGACGCGCCCTCGTCGGTAGCGGCCATCACTCAGGGGCAGGACTTCAACGAGTCCGACTACACCAGCGCTGCCGTCATCGTGCTCGAGGCGCAGGGCCGCAAACTCGGCGAACAGGACCACGAGTACTACAACAAATTGGTCCGTGGCCTGACCGAGGACAAGGAACATGTGCAGTCGCTGATGGACATGTGGGGCGATCCGGTCACCCGCTCGGGTCAGCAAAGTGCGGACGGTGAGGTGGCAACGCTGACGGTCCGGCCGACCGGAGATTTGGCCGACGCCGACTCGAACAGGTCGATCAAGGCCATCCGCGGCATCATCGAGAAACTCGACAATGACAAACCCGAAGGACTCGAGGTCTACGTGAGCGGTCCGGCGCCTTTGGCCTCGGATATGCTCGCTGCCGCCGACGAGAGCATGGTCACGCTGGAAATCGTCACCGTCGTGGTGATCATCGTCATGCTGCTGATCGCCTTCCGCTCCATTACCCGGGCGATCATCCCGCTGTTCGGTGTGTTGATCACGCTCGCGACTGCACGTGGCGTGATCTCGCTGCTGGTCGACAACGAGGTCATCGGTATCTCGTCCTTCGGGATGAATATGGCGGTCTCCCTGGTACTGGGTGTCGCGACCGACTACGGCATCTTCTACCTGGGCCGCTTCGAGGAGGCCTTACGGGCCGGGGAGGACCGCGAGTCGGCGTACTACACCTCGGTGCACAACGTGACCCACGTCGTCATCGGTTCGGGGGTAGCGATCTCGGGTGCGTGCCTGTGCCTGAGTCTGACCACGCTCGACTACTTCCGCACCTTAGGGCCGCCGTGTTTCGTGGCGATGGCCGTGTCGGTCATGGCGGCGCTCACCCTGGGGCCGGCGTTGTTGACGCTGGGAAGCAAGCTGCCCTGGATGGCGGAACCGGCCAAGACCAGCCCCGTCTGGCGCAAGCTCGGCACCATCACCGCCAAATGGCCCGCCGCGATGATTGCGGTTGCGGCCCTGGTCATTCCGTTGTGCATCGCCAACCTGGCCAACTACACGGTGAGCTACAATGATCGCGATTACGCGCCCAAGAGCGTTGAGTCATCGCAGGGGTATGACGCCGCGGATCGTCATTTCCAGCCGAGCCAGCTCTCCATTGACACCCTGTACATCAAGGCCGATCACGATATGCGCAACACCAGCGACATGATCAGCCTGGACCGGATTGCCAAGAACATCGTTCGCACGCAGGGTATTTCGATGGTGCAGAGCATCACCCGGCCCAACGGTCGACCGCTGGAACACGCCTCGCTGCCTTACGCCATGGGTTCGATGGGCACCATGATCGGCCAGAATCTCGGATTCATGAAAGACCGGGTCGCAGATATCGACACCATGGCCGCCCGCATGGGCGACATGATCGCCTCGACCCAAACGATGGCGGGTATCACAGGTCAGTTATCTGAAGGTGCGCAGATCTCCACAGAGGCCGCCAAGGGGCTCAAAGAAACAATGGAGAAGATGCGTGACAACATAGCCAATTTCGACGACTTCATGCGGCCGTTTCGCAACTATCTGTATTGGGAACCGCACTGCTTCGACATCCCGATCTGCTGGGCTATGCGCTCGCTGAACGAGTCGCTGGACAGTATCGACGGAGCGTCGCATTACCTAGGGCCGATGGTCGATGGTTTGACCAAGATTTCCGTCGCCACCCCGCAGATGATCACCCAGCTCAACGCCATGGTCCAGAACATGGCCGTCATGCAGCGGCTGACGCTGACGATGCAGAGCCTGATGCGCGCCACCATCACTCAGCTCGAGCCGATGATCAACCCGATGGTCGATATGGCGCAGGCGTTCGACAACGCCAAGAACGACGATTTCTTCTTCATGCCACCGGATTCCTTCGAAACCAGGGAATTTCAGACTGGGTTGAAGTTCATGATGACGCCCGACGGCAAGGGCACCCGCATCATGATCTACCACCAGGGTGAAGCCATGAGCCCCGAGGGCATCGATCAGATCGAGCGCGCCGAGGACGCCGCACACGAAGCCATCAAGGGCACCTCACTATCGGACGTACAGCTTCTCATGGCCGGCTCATCCTCGAATTTCCGTGATGTGCAAATGTTTTCCATGAACGACATCCTGACGATGATGCTGGCCACATTCGGGTTGGTGTTCCTGATCGTCATGGTCATCACGCGGACGCTGGCCGGTTCGGTGATCGTGTTGATCACCGTGGTGCTGTCCTTCCTGGGCTCGCTGGGGCTGGCGGCCTTCATCTGGGAAACCCTGTTCGGCGTCACCTTGCATTGGCTCACACTGCCCATCGCCTTCATCGTGCTTGTCGGCGTGGGCTGTGACTACAACTTGCTACTGCTGTCCCGATATCGCGAGGAGTTGTCGGCCGGTATTCGCACCGGCCTGATCCGGACCATCGCCGGATCGGGCAACGTCGCCGTCACCGCGGCGTTCGTGCTCGCCGGAACCATGCTCGCGATGCTCTCTAGCGACGTGGTCAACATCGGCCAGGCCGGAGCGACCATTTGCATCGGACTGGTTTTTGACATGGTGATCGTCCGCCTATTGCTGGTGATGCCGCTAGCCAGTCTCCTCGGGCCGTGGTTCTGGTGGCCGCAGAAACTACCTGCTCGTCGCATCGCCCGATTCGGGGAGGCGCCGGGCCCAGGACCACAATCGGTCAGCGCGGCCGGCCCGCAGGTGTAGATGGAGGCGGGACATTCAAGCCGGCGTGCGCTTGACGGGCCGGCGCGGCGTGGCCTGCCAGCGGCGCAGTTCAGCCAGAGCCGAATTCATCGCGTCGTGCAAAACGGTGACGTCGTCACGGATGCGGGCCACCAACATCCCGCCCTGTAGCGTGGCGATGACCATGGCCGCGAGTCGTGGCGGGTCGGTGTCCGCAACCAGATCGCCGCGGTCCTTCATCGATTGCAGTCCCCGCGCCAACGGCGCTTCCCACCGACGGAAGGCGGCATCGAGGCTGGGCCGAAACGTCTCGTCATTCTTCAGCTCGGCGGCCATCGTTCCCAATGGACAGGCAAACGGGCCGTCCGGCGCGGCGTGCAGGTCAAGGTAGTGAGACGCCCAGGTGTCGATGCCCGCCCAGGAGTCGGTATGGTCCAACGCCGGCTGCTGCTCCGCGAGGATCAGCTCCAATTGGCGTTCGATGACGGCGCCGACGAGGTCGGCCTTGTCAACGAAATAGTGATACAGCTGCCCCTTGCCCGCCCCTGCCGCGGCGAGCACATCGTCCAGACTGGTTGCCCCAACGCCACGCTCGTACATCAATGTGGCCGCCGCGTCGATGATCGCCGCACGAGCACGTCGTCCGCGCTCCGTCGTCGGAAGCCGGCGGAGCTCACCGACCGGCCGAGTCGTGGGCATCCCATCAGGGTACTAAGCGAGGACGCCATGGTGCGCCAACCGATGTGACGACGCCACGTGTAGTCACGGCGAGAAGGATCCCGTGACACCCGGTTCGGAGTTTCCGCAGACTGTACTGTTTGGTACAGATAGTGTGGCACCTACCAGCACTCGGCAAGGAGATCGGATGGCGGGCTCGGGGAAATCGGCGCTCATCACAGGCGCGAACAGCGGCATCGGCAAAGAACTGGCCCGACAACTGGCCGGGCGTGAGGATTTCGACACGATCTACCTCGCTTGCCGAAACGAGATGAAGGCCGAGGAGGCCAAGCGCGACCTCGCGAACATCACCGGCAGGGCGATCTTCGACGTGATCGTGATGGACGTGTCGCGGCCGACCTCGGTCAGAGCGGCGATTCCCGCCGTCGGGCGGCCGCTTGACGCGGTCGTGATGAACGCCGGAGGAACCGGAGGGGCTCGTCCGTTCGCCCTCACACCGGACGGCGTCACCGAGATCTTCGCCGCGAACGTGCTCGGCCACGTCGTGCTCCTCGAGCAACTCATCGGCGACGGTGCGCTGACCGGCGTCGCGGTGTTGACCGGCAGTGAGGCCGCCCGCGGTGTTCCTAAGCTGACAATCCCGCGGCCCACGTTCAAAACGCACTCAGCCGACGAGTTCGCCTCCGTCATAGACGGTTCGTTCTTCAACGGACGCAAGGCAAGTGCGATGCTGGCTTACGGTCAGGTCAAGTATCTCGGGGCGATGTGGATGTCAGCGTTGGCGCGTCAGCATCCAGGACTGCGGTTCACCACGATGAGCCCGGGCAACACCTCGGGCACCCAGGCGTTGCGTGAGCTACCCGCACCGCTGCGGGTGCTGGCCCAACGCGTCCTGATGCCCTATGTGGCACCGGTGTTCGGCGTCGGCCACAAACTGGAGGACGGGACCGCTCGCCTCACCGACGCGGTGACCAACTCCGACCTGCCCAGCGGCGTCTTCTATGCCAGTGCGGCGAACACCATCACCGGACCCGTGCTCGACCAGGCGGAGATCATGCCGGAGTTCCGGGATCAAACCGTGCAGGACAACGCCGCCGAGGCCATCCACAAATTCATCCCCACGCGGAAGGAAGCTTCGTCATGAGCAGTGACGCCCCCAATTCGGACGCCGACCTCAACTTCTACTTCGACCCGGTGTGCCCGTTCGCCTGGATGACCAGCAAGTGGGTGCGGATGGTGGCCGAGCAACGTCACTATCGCGTCGATTGGCGGTTCATCTCGTTGCGGATGATCAACGCCCACATCGACTACGACGCTCACTTTCCGCCCGGCTACGAGGAGGGGCACACCGCCGGGCTGAGGCTGTTGCGGGTGGCCGCCAAGCTGCGTGCCGAGCAGGGCCGCGCGGCGGTGGGACCGCTCTATTTCGCGATCGGTGAGCGGGTATTCGACACCTCCGGCGACGCGAATGATTCTGCCCACGGTTCTCGTGCATTTCTAGAGCCGATCCTGCGCGAGCTCGAGCTGCCGGACGATCTGCTGAACGCGTTGGAGGACAATGCGTTCGACGACGAGATCCGAGCCGAGACCGACGAAGCCCTCGGGTTGACCGGAAAGGACGTCGGCACCCCGATCCTGCAATTCCGCCCACCGCATGGCACCGCGTTCTTCGGACCGGTGATCAGCAGGCTCCCGAGTCCCGAGGAGGCGGGTCCGCTCTGGGACCACGTGTTGGGGCTGGCCGGCTTTCCCGGCTTCGCTGAGCTCAAGCGCAGTCTGCGCGAGCGTCCACAGCTCGCCAGCTTCGGCGTCACCACCGACGCGGTGGGCGTCGAGGAGGACTGGCACGGCGGTAGCCGCCGCACCAAGAAGTAACCCACTGCGGCATCGGCATCATTCCGAGAAGACCGGGAGATCGATGCCTACGGCGGCGTTCTCCTCCGGGGTGCCCAGTCGAACGCCATATTGGGCGTTGGCTTCCATGAAGCGGGCGAGCACTTCTGGCGTCACGGGCAACGGGGTGCCATCGGACGGGCGGGCTATCTGACGGAACAGTTGGCCCATTCGCGCCGTGGTGACGATGAGGTCGACGGCCGGTTCGTTGCTGACGTTGCGATGTGCGTGCAGTTCGGATCCGGATACCCGGATGTGATCTCCGGCGCGAGCGTCGACCCACTTCGTACCTTCATCGGTTTGGATCAGAACTTGGTGCGTGCCGGTCAGAATAAAAAAGTCCTCCGCGTCGGGGTGACTGTGTAGTGGCACCGTGACGCCCGGTGGGATGACTCCACGCATGATGCAGAAGTCGTTATTTGACGTCATGAACTCTAACGTTGGGCCGAGGACGTCGACGGCCTCGAGACCGGTTCCTGCGGCTATTTGCGCGAAAACGTGGCTTTTCACAGCTTCCGACTCCATCGCCAGTGCTCCCTTTCTTAGCCTCGATCCACTGATGGACCCGGTGGCGTGGATTTTTGATTTTTGATCTTGATCGGAGCTGGGTGGCGTTGATGAGCCGCTGGTCTGCCCAGCTTTTCCTCTTGATCTCCGGTCGTGGGGTCGGGTGTGGGTGGCGGGTCAGGTGGTCAGTGGATGGCTGATGATGTTGTGCCACAGGGTAAGCCATGCCGACTCCCAGGGCCATTGGCTGGGTAGGTGCAGGATCGGCCTGCGTTGTGGCCGGGCGAGACGAGCGGGAATGTTGACCAGTGTGCGACGCAGGGTGGCCCCGCGGGCGCTGCGATGAGGGCTTCCGGCGAGGGTCGCGGCGGCGCGCAGCAAGTTGTGGGTGATCGCGGCGCACAACACCCATGCCGAGTTCGCGCCGAACAGGCCCGACGGGATGTGCGCGAGGGGCCCGTCGATCAGGTCGGCGAACACGGTTTCGATGATGGCGTGGCGACGGTGGGTGAGGTCGGCGTCGGTGACGGATTCGTTTGAGTTGGTGAAGAACGGGTGATACCGCCACACCGGGAACAGGGCGTCGGTGTGGTTGGCATCTTTGACACGGCGCACGATCAATCGGGCAGTGATCTCGTCGTCGGTGGAAGCGAAAGCTGTGTAGCTGATTTCGGCGACCTCGGCATCAGAGATCAATATTCCGGTGTCGGGATCGATGACCGCGCCGGGATAGCGCACCGGGGTCCAGGCGTGTTCGCCGATCGCGGCGATCGCCCGCTGCACGGCGGTGTTCTTGGTCCACACCAGCGAGAACTGAGCGTCGGCGCGCCGGCAGGCGTTGATGACCGCACGGCTGCCGTAGGCCGAGTCGCCACGGACCAGGATCACGCCGGTGACCCCAGCGGCACGGGCGGTGGCGATGGCTTGGGCGACCATGCGCCCGGCTCCCTTGCCCGAGCCGGTCTTGCCCGCGCGCAGCCGCATTCCGGCGATCACCGGGGCTGCGGTGTCGGTGCTGATCGTGGTGGCCAGCGGAGACAACCCTTTGCGCAGTACCTGTTTCCCGGCGATCTTGGTGTGTCCGTAGGACGCGCCTTGCTTGGCGTGTCCGTAGACCGGACGCAGCAGCGAGTCGATGTCGACGAACGCCCGCACGGCGGCGCCGGGCAGTAGATCGACGTGTCGGCCAAGTCCGACCAGGTGCTCACGCAGCACCGACTCCAACTGACGGGCGTGTCCGAAGGTGAACTCCCGTAACAACGTTCCGATCGTCGAGGGTGCATAGACGCCGCCGAACAAGGTTTTCATCCCACCGCTGCGCACAAGGTTGGTGTCGTCGATACTGTCGGCACCGGCGCACATCGCCGCGATCAGCGTGGCCAGTTTCGGCGCCGGGTTGGCCGCTCCCGATTTGATCCGCGGCGCGTTGATCTGCACTTTCTCGCCCAACAGCCCCGACAGGTCAGCCTGCTCGGCCAACGTCATCACTGGCACCAACCCCGCGCACGACACCAGATTGTCCTCATCGAACACAGCGGACTCAGGGATGAACCTATGGGACACTTGCACTGGAAGTGCCTTTCTTGTGCCGGGCGATTGTTGCGTAGAGAACACCAATCATCCCAGCTCAGAGGGCACTTTCCTCGTTACGACACCCTCCGCCAGCGCAGGTTAGTCAGTGGATCGAGGCTTAGTGAATCGAGAGTTCGGCGCAGGGAGTCGTTCTTGCGGGCCGGTTTGTTGACATCGAGCCAAACAGCGATAGGTTATGGAACCGGGCCTGCCAAACAATCGGCGAGCAAGGACGAAGGACGAAGGGCAGAGAGCAATGGTCGCCAAACGCACACTCGCGGGCAAGATCGTGCTGGTCACCGGCGCAGCGCGGGGCATCGGCCTAGCGACGGCTACCAGGCTGCACGCCGCCGGTGCACGACCGATGATGGCTGATCTCGATGAGGACGTCGTTACCGACGCCGCCGCGCGCATGTCCGGGGCGCCCCCTAGCTACCGGCTCGATATCGCTCAGCCGCAATCATTCCGCGAGGTGGCCGATGCCGTAGAACGCGACCATGGTCCGATCGACGCATTGATAAACAACGCCGGCATCATGCCGATAGGCCATTTCGATGAGGAGTCGGACGCAGCGACCGCCGGGATTGTCGACGTCAATCTTCTCGGCACGATCTACTGCACGCGTGAGGCCTACCGCCGAATGCGGCCACGCGGGGCGGGTCACATCGTCAACGTGGCATCGGTGGCTGGACGCATCGGGTCGCCCGGCCTGAGCACATATTCCGCAACCAAGTTCGGTGTCTATGGGTACACGGAGGCAGCACGAAGTGAAGCGCGCGGATCGGGTGTTGACTTTTCGGTGGTGCTGCCAGGGGTCATCGACACCCGGTTATCTGCAGGGATGACGAAGTCGCGCATGGCCAGATCAAGTTCACCGGACGCGGTTGCAGCGGTAATCATCGAAACGTTGGTGCGCCCTAAGTTTGAGGTGTACATCCCGAAGTCCGCGCGTGCTCTCGTCGCGACCGCTGCCGTCATGCCGAAACCCCTACTAGATCGCATCATCGGCTGGGCTGGTGGCGATCGCGCCATCTTGGACGCCGTCGGATCGCCTCAGCGGGCGGAGTACGAAGACACGATCGCGCTCGGATGGCAGGACGCCCGCAAAACCGTCAAGGAGTAGACCAAATGTCACTAAAACTGGGAACGTTGGATTTCTACCAGGCACTGGCGCAGGTGCTCAACGCAGATGAGGAGTGGGCGAGCGTCGGGCGTTCGATCAACTACTCGATCGTTTTTGGACACGACGAGGCCGTCAGGCGCGACTTCTTCATCCGCTTCTCGAACGGTCGCGTGGAGGAGGTGCGCGAAGCCGAAGCTCAGGATCACGATGTCGCGGCGGTGGTTGTCACAGGTCCCACCGAAGTGTGGCGTGCGGTCTTCACTAAGAAGCGGACCCCGATGAACGCCATTAGCCGAGGTGAGCTCTCCTTCAAGGGCAAGCTCACCGTGCTGTTGAAGAACATGAAGGCGTTCAATTACGTGCTCGACGCTATGGGGGCGCTCGACGTGGCCGACATCTCCTGAGGTGTCGGCCCCGACATCGCAACGGTTGAAAGGTGTACACGATTGGACGATTCCGCACGGGCAGCGCAATTGCCGGCAGCTGATCTAGTGACTGTGGGTGCCGGTCATGGTCGGATAGCGACTGATACGGCAGCGGTCGTCGAGGGCCTCCGGGCGAACTTTCGCAGCCGCTCGCCACTCGATCTGGCGTGGCGCGTCGATCAACTCAACGCGTTGGAGCGTTTTCTCAAGAGCGAAGAGCACTTGCTAGCCGAGGCTTTGTCGGACGATTTAGGGCGCAATGAGTTTGACACGGTGATAGGTGATTTCGGTAGCGTTCGTACCGAGATAGCAGAGGCGCGCCGTAACCTGACACGTTGGAGTAGGCGCCGACGGGTGCGGTTGCCGTTCACTCTGCGGCCCGGCAAAGCCTTCTATCTTCATGAACCACTCGGCGTGGTCTTGGTCATCGGCCCTTGGAACGTTCCGGTCTATCTCACGCTCGGCCCGTTGGTCGGGGCGATTTCGGCCGGGTGCTCGGCGGTGATCAAACCGTCGGAGCACGCGCCCAGAACGTCGTCAGTCTTGGCCGAACAACTGCCGAGGTATCTGGACCCGCGCGCCTTCGCAGTAGTTGAGGGGGATGGCACCACAACTCAGGCACTGATCCAGCAGGGCTTGGATCACGTGTTCTTCACTGGAGGAGGGCCGGTCGGTCGCGCCATCATGGCGGCGGCAGCCGAGAAGATGACGCCGGTGACTCTCGAGCTCGGTGGCAAGAGCCCCGTGCTCGTCGCCGGTGATGCCGATCTTAGGTCCGCCGGTCGCCGCATCGCTTTCACCAAGCTCTTCAACGCCGGTCAGACATGCGTGGCACCTGACTACGTGCTCGTAGAGGAAGGGGCCGCCGAAGCCTTCATCGAATCGGTGACTCATTGGATGAAGACTTTCACCGAACGGCTCGCCGGCGGAAGTGCACAGCGGATCGTCAATGAAGCCCACACCCGCCGTCTGGCTGCATTGCTGTCGGGCCACGGTGGACGAACAATCCTGGGCGGTAACGCCGACGTGGGTAAGTGTCGCGTGGAGCCCACAGTTGTCGTCGATCCGGATCCGAGCGCGCCTCTGATGCAAGAAGAGATCTTCGGACCCGTCTTACCGATCCTTGTCGTCAAGTCGGTGCAAGAGGCGATCGACTTCATTGGCCGGAGGCCGCATCCACTTGCGGCATACCTCTTCACCGATCGCTCCGATGTGCGCGAGGCATTTATCACGCAGGTGCATTCGGGCGGAATCGTAATCAACCAGTTACTTCTTCACGTCGGAGTTCCGACGTTGCCGTTCGGCGGTGTCGGGCCGAGCGGCATCGGAGCATACCACGGACGATTCGGCTTCGAAACGTTCAGCCACCGAAAGTCGATTCTGGTCAAGCCGTCGAGACCCGACCCGAGCGTGATGTATCCGCCGTACGGCCGCGCCAAGCTCGCGCTACTCCGGCGCCTCGTCTGACAGCCGTCGAGGCAAGATCGCCGAACGAACAGAGAGAGGAAACTCATCATGAGTGCAGAACCCGGAGTCGATTCACACGACGTGGGCTTCGTCGCCACCGACTACGACATCTCGAACAGTGCCTTTTGGGCGAAAACCGCGCGCCAGCGGGACGAAGTGTTCGCGGTCCTACGCCGCGAAAACCCTGTTAGCCGTCAGCGTCCCCCGGAAGGTGGGTTCATTGAATCCGAAGATCCTTACTGGGCGGTCGTCAAGCACGCCGACATCCGTTACGTTAGTCGCCATCCCGAGATATTCTCCTCCGCGAAGGGCGTGACGTTCGACGACGTGCCGCCGGAGGTCGCCGAACTCGTGGGCGCCTTCCTCCCTTTGGATGCCCCGCGGCACACCAAGCTTCGGGGTCTGGTGACGCACGCGTTCACTCCCCGACACGTTCGGAGGATGCAGGAACAGATCGCTGCGCAGGCACACCGGATCGTCACCGATGCCGTATCCATGCGGGACATCGAAGTGGTCGGAGACGTCGCCAAGCGACTACCACTGTGGACAATCTCGGAACTCATGGGTGTACCTGAGGACGAGCGCGACAACCTCTATGACGCAGTCGACATTCTGGTCAACACCAACGACGAAGAGTACGTCGCAAAGGGTGACGATGCTCTCACCGCCCTCCTTGGCGGGATCACCACCGTCCACGGGCTGGCTCATCGGATGCAGGAAGCAAGGCGTTCCAACCCGACTGACGATCTTATGACCGCACTGATGAACGCCGAAGTTGACGGGGAGGCTCTGACTCCCGACGAGATCGCTTCATTCCTCGTGTTGCTCGGAATTGCAGGCAACGATACAACGCGCAACACGATAGCCCACGGTATCAAGGCCTTCTCAGAGTTCCCTGACCAGTGGGATCTGCTGCGGTCCGATCCAGAGAGGTATCTCGATAGCGCTGTCGAGGAGCTCATCCGCTGGGCCTCGCCGGTGATCATGTTTGGACGAACGGTGACGGCGGACACGGTACTCAACGGGCAGGCAATTCCGAAGGGTGAGCGCGTCATACTTATCTACCCCTCGGGCAACCGCGACGAAGAGGTCTTCAATGAACCGTGGCGCTTCGACATAACGCGTCGTCCCAACGAGCACATTGGGTTCGGCGGCGGTGGGCCGCACTTCTGTCTTGGCGCACCAATTGCGCGCACTCAGTTGCGGGCCATGTTCGGCGAGTTTGTTCGTTCGGTCGCAGCCTTCGAGGCCGGCGAGGTCGATCTGATTACGGGAAGGCTGATCCACAACGTTCGCAAGCTGCAGTGCACCTTGCAGCTGGATGGAAAGGGATAAAGCTATGAAGCTATCGGTTGATTCAGAGCGGTGCCAGGGACACTCGCTGTGCTGTATGTCTGCTGCAGAGATCTTCGACATCGGCGACGAGGGAGTGGCCGTCGTCCTACAGCAACCCGCGACCGATGAACAATGCCAGTTGGCGCTTGACGCAGCGTTGAACTGCCCCGAGCAAGCCATCTCCTTCGAGTAGAACACCCAGCACGTCTCGCGTACGGCAGCAACTTCTCGAGTTGACGGCTGTGGTGTACGTGCTGGGGAGCGCTGTATGCCAAGAAACCAAACAGTGTTTGACAATTTTGACCCGATGTCGCTACGGTTGCCTGAAGGGGTCGTGCGATAGACCATCGGGGTCTCGAATGTGATTGTTCTGTAACCGAATAA
>NZ_JBSFPX010000129.1:0-21770 GCF_053588415.1 Mycobacterium sp. NPDC003449 | reverse complement strand
TCCTGCCGCTGGACCCCGAGTACCCGGCGGACCGGCTCGCGTACATGGTCTCCGACGCCGCACCGGCCCTGGTGATCGACGGGCCCGGCACCGTCCGGTCGGCCCGCGACCGGCCGAATTCACCGGGCCCGCAGCTGGACCCGGCGTCGTGGGGGTATGTGCTCTACACCTCGGGATCGACCGGCAGGCCCAAGGGTGTCGCGGTGGCGCACGCCGGAATCGTCAACCGGATCGCCTGGCTGCAGCACGCCTACCCGCTGGGCGCCGGCGACCGGATGCTGGTCAAGACCCCGATCAGCTTCGACACCTCGGTGTGGGAGATGTTCTGGCCGTTGAGCGTCGGGGCCACCCTCGTGGTCGCGCGGCCGGGCGGGCACCGCGAGCCGGGCTATCTCGCCGACACCATCGCCGCCGAACACGTCACGGCCGTCGACTTCGTGCCGTCGATGCTCGAGGTGTTCCTCGACGAACCCGGCGCCGCCCGGTGCACATCGCTGAGCCGGGTCACCGTGGGTGGCGAGGCGCTGCCCACCGAACTGGCCGCGCGGTTCGCCGACCGGTTCCCCGGCGTGCCGTTGCACAACCTGTACGGACCCACCGAGGCCGCGGTCGACGTACTGGGCTGGACCGCCGACGGCGGCCCGGTGGCGCTGGGCGTCCCGGGCTGGAACGTCCGGGTGTACGTGCTCGACGAGTATCTGAACCCGGTCCCGGCCGGGGCGCCCGGCGAGTTGTACCTGGCCGGTGTGCAATTGGCCGACGGCTATCTGCACCGGCCCGGCCTCACCGCGCAGCGCTTCGTGGCCTGCCCGCATCTGCCGGGCGCGCGGATGTACCGGACCGGTGACGTGGTGCGGTGGCGGCCCGATGGACAACTGGAGTACCTCGGCCGCTCCGACGAGCAGATCAAGCTGCGGGGTGTGCGGATCGAGCCGGGCGAGATCGAGGCGGTACTCGCGACCCACCCGGCGGTCGCGTCGGCCAGGGTGGTGGTGCGCGACGACCGCCTGGTGGCCTACTACCTGCCGGACGGCGAGGTGGCCGCCGACGAGCTGCGCGAGCACGCGGCCGCGACCTTGCCCATCCATATGGTGCCGTCGGGATTCGTTGCCCTGGACGAGTTTCCGCTGACACCCAGCGGAAAGCTCGACCGCAGGGCATTACCCTCCCCGGACCGTCTCACCGGCGCGGGCCGGCCGGCGGGCACCGGACGGCAACGCCGCCTGTGCGAGTTGTTCGGCACCGTGCTCGGCGTCGACGACGTCGGGATCGACGACGACTTCTTCATGCTCGGTGGGCACTCCCTGCTGCTGGTGCGGCTCGCGGCCGCGCTCAGACGCGAGTTCGCGGTGGACATCCCGGTCGCCGATCTCATGGTCGCCCCGACAGTGGCCCAGATCGAGGAGCGCCTCGACACCGACGGCGGGCCGGCCGCGAGCCTGGCCCCGGTGCTGCCGCTGCGGGTGTCGGGTACCGGTGCGCCGTTGTTCTGCGTGCATCCGGCCAGCGGGCTCAGCTGGCAGTTCGCCGGGCTCAAACGGTATCTGCCCGACGAGGTGCCGATCTACGGCCTGCAGTCACCGCTGTTCAGCGGTGCCACCCCGGCGACCACGATTGCGGACCTGGCCGCCCAGTACGTCGACACCGTGACGGCGGTGGCCCCGGACGGGCCGGTACGTCTGCTCGGTTGGTCGTTCGGTGGTTCGCTGGCGCTGCTGATGGCCCAGGAGCTGGTCCGGCGGGGCCGCGAGGTCGGCTTCGTGGGATTGCTCGATGCCCGCACCGACCTGGCCGACCCGGCCACGGAGTTCGACGCGCCCGCCGTGCTGGCCGGGCTGCTGCGGGAGATGGGATTCGCCGTCGACCCGGGGACCCGGCTGACGGTGCCCGAGGCCGTGCGGCTGGTCCGGGGCAGCGACGACGCGATCACCGTCCTCGACGACGAGCAGATCGCCATGGTGGTGGAGAACTATGTCGCCGCGGAACGTCTGACCGCCGCCGCCGACTACGGCCGCTATCGCGGTGACGTGTTCTTCGTCGACGCCACCATCCTTGAGATGGATCTGACCGGGGTCGCCTCACACGGCTGGCGCGACCACGTCGCCGGTGAGTTGCACGTCGTCGAGCTGGAATGCCGCCATTCCGAACTCATGGACGCGACCACCCTGCGGCGGCTGGGTCCGCTGATCGCCGGGGCCCTGGCCGGCCCCTGACGACCGATGCCCCGCCGCGGTGAGCGGCGGGGCATCGGTCGGCGTGCGCGGCGGGGCGAGTCAGGCGTCGGCCAGATCGGCGACCGGCCTGCCGTTGAGCGCGTTGGCCAGTTGCGGTGTCACCACGTCGAGCGCGTAGAGCAGTGAATCGGGACCGCTGTAGGTCAGGGCGTCGCTGAGCTTGGACTCGAAGTTGGTGTAGAGCGTGCGCCCGTCGCGGACCACACCCAGCCGGGTGAACGCCGGCGACGAGGCGAGGTCCTCCTTGGTGGCCCCGTTGACAAACAGCACGTCGCGGTCGAGGAGTTCGAGCTTCTCCTCGCTCACATCGCCGACCACATCCTGGGTCTTGAATCCGAGCGCGGTGAACAGGGACCGGCGGGGATCCTGCTCGCCCAACAGATAATGCCCGCCGTCGGCCGGGCCGAAGTCGACCACGAGCGTCTTCCCGTCGAACTCGGGGTTGCTCTTACGGGCGTCACCGATCTTTTGTTGCACCGTATTCACAAGATCTTTCGCCTCGGCCTCTTTTCCGAGAGCCTTACCGGTGGTGAGCAACTGGACATCCCACGGGGTCTCCTCGTCCGCGTAGTCGGCGGACTGGATCACCGTGGGGGCGATCTGCGAAAGCCGGTCGTAGGTCTGCTGATCGATGGTTTCGTAGATGGCGAGGATCAGATCCGGCTTCTGGGCCGCGATCGCCTCGAAGTCGATCGAGTCCGCACCCCAGGTGGTCAGACCTTTACCGTCGGTGGCTTTCTGGACCCACGGCAGATCGTTGTAATTCTCCGAGAATTCGCGGGTACTCACCGGGACGACGCCGAGGGGAAGTACGAAATCCTGGTCCGTCCAGCCGACCGTCACCACCCGCTCCGGATTGGCCGGAACCTTCGTCTCGCCGAACTTATGGCTGATAGTGATGGGTGCAGATGCATTGTCCTGCTTTGCTTCCGAGCCACAAGCGGCGACCGCGGCGACGGTGACGAGCGTTGCTGTGAGCACCGCCACCACGCGACGCAGGGATCGATATTGAGTTTTCACGCGGAGTTTCCCCTCTCCTCAAGGCCAGACGGAATATTAACTTAGGCTGGCATAACCGCAAGACCTCGCCTATTGACAGGAAACTGCCAGTAACCTGACAGAAAAGATGCCCGGTGGATGCTGCTCGAACGAAACACACGGAGTAGCAAGCGGAATGCTGGGTGTTGCATCAGCTGCAGGATAGGTTAGCCTTCGCTTGGGTATCGCTGGGGGAATCGACTTTCATCTGCCCTGCCGATTTTCGACTGCATATAGGAAGGGGACAGCTATGCAGCGACTGATCCTCGCAAGCAAGATTCACCGCGCTACGGTGACTCAAGCCGATCTGCACTACGTCGGCTCCATCACGATCGATGCGGATCTGATGGATTCGGCCGACATCGTCGAGGGCGAGCAGGTGCACGTCGTCGACATCACTAGCGGCGCGCGCCTGATCACCTACGCCATCGCCGGGCCCAGGGGCTCCGGCGTCATCGGAATCAATGGCGCTGCAGCACACTTGATCTCACCGTCCAACCTGGTGATCATCATGGCTTTCGTCCAACTCGACGAGGCCGAGCGAATCACCCACCAGCCGAAGGTGGTCCACGTGGACTCGGCCAATCACATTGTGGCGCTAGGTTCTGACCCGGCCGAGCCGGTTCCCGGCGCGCCCGAGCAGTTGGCGGGGCGGGTGTGATGTCGACCAACGGGAGTTATCCGACCAGCCGCCCGATCCACGACGGTTACCGGGATGTGCTCGACCTGGTCGGCGTCGGGTTCGGGCCGTCCAACCTCGCGCTGGCCATTGCCGTCGCCGAGCACAACCAGTCCCATCCGGACAGCGCGGTCCGCGCCGAGTTCGTCGAGATCAAGCCCGAGTTCGGTTGGCACACCGGGATGTTGATCCCCGGGGCGACAATGCAGATCTCGTTCCTGAAAGATCTGGTCACCCAGCGCAACCCGCAGAGCGAGTTCACGTTCCTGAATTACCTCACCGAGCGGGGCAGGCTCACCGAGTTCATCAACTACAAGACCTTCTTCCCCACCCGCCTGGAGTTCCACGACTACCTGTCGTGGGCCGCGGACAAGGTCGACGCCGCGGTGCGCTACGGCTCGCGGGTGACCCGGATCGGCGATGTCGACGGGGCGTTCGACGTGCACGTCGCCGGTGCGCACGAGGGGATCCTGCGGGCCCGCAATGTCGTGATCGCGGGCGGGCTGGCACCGCAACTGCCGCCGGGTGTCACCGGAACCCGGCGTCAGTTCCACAATCACGGACTGCTGCACAACCTGGCGGCGATGCCCGAACCCCGGCACCATCGCTATGTCGTGGTGGGCGCCGGGCAGAGCGCCGCCGAGGTCTGCGGCTATCTGCACGACCTGTCACCGGCCAATGAGGTGCATGGCGTATTCGCGAAGTACGGGTACAGCCCGGCCGATGACAGTCCGTTCGCCAACCGGATCTTCGACCCGGACGCGGTCGACGATTTCTACGCCGCCGACCCGTCGGTGCGCGACCGGTTGTTGACCTACCACCGCAGCACCAACTATTCGGCCGTCGACCTGCCGCTGATCGAGGAGCTGTACGCCCGCGAGTACGCGGAGCGGGTGGCGGGGCAGCGCCGGTTGTTTCTGCGCGGCGCGTCGAGCCTGCACGGCACCGAGGAGCGCGAGGACGGCGTCACGGTGCGGATCCGGCACCACCCGACCGAGTCGGTAGACGAGATCGAGTGTGATGCGGTCATTTACGCGACGGGATTTCTCCCGGCCCGGCTGGACGGGATTCTCGGTGAGCTGTCCCGGGACCTGGTGCTCGACGACACCGGGCGCCCGGCGGTGTCGCGGGACTACCGGTTGTCCACGGTGCCTGCCACGGCGGGAGGTCTCTACATCCAGGGCAACACCGAGCACACGCACGGGCTCACGTCCTCGCTGCTGTCCAACATCGCGGTGCGCAGCGGGGAGATCGCGAACTCGATCGTGACGGGCCGGGTCGCCGTCGGCGAGATGTGCTGACCCGCCGGGCCGCGCGAGCCCGTCTCAGCGACATCGCCCAGGCCGGCCCCGGCGTCACGGCCTGCGCGTATGCGAGTATCAGCTGCGGGCGGTAACCCCAGAGGACCAGCTGACGAGGAAGTTGCTGACACACCACACCATTTCGGCCGGGCGTACCCCACCGGGTGTGCCGAGGCGCCGGTCCGCGACACGTAATGCGTTCGTTATCAGCGCCATTCGCAATCTCATCACGGAGGGTCGACAACAGCTCAACGGTGTGCGACGGTGAATACCGCAACTGCCAACGACATCCACGATCGGTTGATAACGTCGATGCACATGAAACTCTTGCGCAGCATGGTGATGGTCGGGGCGACGTTGCTGGTGTGCGGTTCCGCGGCGTGCAGTAACGACGCCGCCGAGCCCGCCCCGGCGAAAACGTCGGCGCCCGCCAGTGCTCCCCATCCGGCAACCCACGCACCCGCCGCCGGTACCCCGGCCCCCAAAGCGCCGGCCAGCACCACGGTCCCGATGATGCCCAATCCGAACGGCGACGGCTCGATGGTGCCGTGTGAGGGCACCATTTGCACCAACCCGAACCATGGCGCCGGGCCCAATCCGGACGAGAACGGCGGCGCGGTGATGCCCAACCCGAACGGGGACGGTTCGGATGTGCCGTGTGAAGGCACCATCTGCACCAACCCGAATCATGGCGCCGGGGACAACCCGGATGAGAACGGTGGCGGGGTGATGCCCAACCCGAACGGGGACGGTTCGGATGTGCCGTGCGAGGGCACCATCTGCACCAACCCCAACAACGGGGCCGGCGACGACGGTGAGTAGCGCCGCACCCGCACTGGAGTTCTCCGACTCGATCCACGTCGCGGTCTCCCCCGACGATCTCTACGCCATCGTCTCCGATGTGACCCGCACCGGGGAGTGGAGCCCGATCTGCCGGGAGTGCCGTTGGGAGGATGGTGCCGGGCCGCGGGCCGGCGCGTGGTTCACCGGGCGCAACGTGACGCCCGACCGGGAGTGGGAGACCCGCAGCCAGGTGGTGGCCGCCGAACCGGGGCGCACCTTCGTCTGGGAGGTCAACAACGGCTGGGTCCGCTGGGGCTATCACCTGGCGGCCGAGGACGGCGGCACCCGGCTCACCGAGACCTGGAACTTCCTCGACCGCGGGCTCGCAGGTTTCCGCGAACGGTTCGGCGACCGGGCCGACGCCGAGATCGCCGCGCGCAGCGAGGCGGCGCTCAGCGGTATCCCGGTGACCCTGGCCGCGATCAAGAAGGTCGCCGAGGGCGGGTAGCCGCTACGGCTTGGGGGTGACCTCCACGCTCGGCGGCAGCGGTGACGGCGGCTCCGGCCTGGTCGAACGCCGGATCACCGAGAACGCAACCGCACCGCAGGCGAGCACCGCGGCCGCCGCGGCGGCGATGAGCAGCGGCCTGCGCCTGCGCTTGGGCGGTGCCGCCGCCTCCTGCAGCACCTCGGGCAGCGAGGCGACGGTCTCGGCGGCCGCGGCCAGCTGACGACGCAGCCGGCCGCTCCGGTAGCGCGTGCGCACCTCCGAGGCGGTGGCCTGGGCGGCGTCCAGGCCGAGGCCCGTGACGCCGCGGGCGATGTAGACCGGCCCCACCGCGGTGTATTTCAGGCCGCGGGAAAGTCGTTGACTGGGGGCCAACCGGGCATCGGCATTCGCGGTCATCTCGCACCTTTCTGACCAACTGGGTGGACTGGCCTCCCCAGCCTGCCATCTTCGGCGCCGGGCGGGGTGCAACTGGTGGGTGCCGTCGAACCCGGCGGGGCCGGGATGGCAGACTGGCTTCCCGTGACGAGCCCCATTCAGACCGCGACGGCCACCCTGCACACCAACCGCGGCGATATCAAGATCGCACTGTTCGGTAACCACGCTCCCAAGACCGTGGCCAACTTCGTCGGTTTGGCACAGGGCACCAAGGACTACAGCACCGAGAACGCCAAGGGCAGCCCGTCGGGACCGTTCTACGACGGCGCGGTCTTCCACCGCGTCATCGACGGGTTCATGATCCAGGGCGGCGACCCGACCGGCACCGGTCGCGGCGGCCCGGGATACCAGTTCGCCGACGAGTTCCACCCGGAACTCCAGTTCGACAAGCCCTACCTGCTGGCCATGGCCAACGCCGGGCCGGGCACCAACGGCTCGCAGTTCTTCATCACCGTGGGCAAGACCCCGCACCTGAACCGCAAACACACCATCTTCGGTGAGGTCGTGGACCCCGAGTCGCAGAAGGTCGTCGACGCGATCGCCACCACCCCCACCGACCGCAGCGATCGCCCGGCCGAGCCGGTGGTCATCGAATCGGTCACGGTGTCATAGCCACGACCTGACCCGGATACGCACTGCGACGCCCCCGTTCGCGGGGGCGTCGCGCGTGTGTGCGGGTCGTTTCAGTAGCCGGCGGCTTTGAGGGCGTCCAGGACGTTCAACGGGTCCGTACCCAGATCCCAGCGGGTGAGGACGAGCAGCCGGTCATCGACAGTGTCGATCTCCAAAAGGCGTACTTTTCGCGCGATCCGCCGGAACTCGGTGATCCGGATGGACCGGATGTCATTGGGCTGAAGCGTTCGGGTGCGCCACCAGCCCCCGAAGCTGAGACCGTCTTGGCTGATTGCCAGTTTCGGCCTGGCCCGCCAAGAAAACGTTGCAAACGTGAGCAAGCCCACGGCGGCAATGCCGGCAAGAACACGCCCCGGGGGGTCTGTGATTACGGTCACAGCTCCGATAGCCATCATAAGTCCGGCTATGCCGCAACCTGCGACTCCTGAAGCGGGTGGGCTCCAACTAGTTTGCTGCACGGGTTGTTCACACCCTCTTACCGCGACTAATGAAGTTATCCACAAGTGCTATCCCCAATGGGGATGAATCACAACGGTGTGATTGAACGTGCGCGGCGTTGCTGAGCGGGCGACCCTCGAACCATAAGATGAATTCATTATGATCGGTCCCCGGTTCAGCGCCAGCGCATCGTGAGCAACAGGCCACTGATCATGAAGGCAAAGGCGATCGCGTAGTTCCACGGACCGAGATCGGCCATCCACTGCAGCAACGACGGAGTGTCGACGGGATTGGTCGCGGCCAGCTGAAACACCAGCAGCCAGACCAGGCCGAACAGCATGAGGCCGATGAACAGGGCCACGAACCAGACACTGGACGGTCCGGCTTTCACCTTGACCGGCGTCCGGCTCACCGGCTTGATGGTGAAGTCGTTCTTTTTACGGACTTTGGACTTGGGCATGGGTACCTTCGCGGACAGTCGGCGTCACACGGTGCGACGATGAAGCAGGATGCCTCACGAGCCTAACGTAACCGCACGTCCAGGAGCCCAATCGATGGACCGACCCGAGCGATCCCGGTGGCGCCTCGGCGTACCCGTGGTGTGCCTGCTCGCGGGCCTGCTGCTGGCCGCGACCCACGGCGTTTCCGGTGGTGACGAGATTCGCCGCAGCGACGCCCCACGCCTGGTCGACCAGGTGCGCGAGTCCCAGCAGTCGGTCGACCGGCTCACCGCGCAGCGGGATGCGCTGTCGACCGAGATCGACAGCCATCACGGCGGCTCGCCGGAATCGCACACCGCGCTGACCGCCATCGACGAGCGGTCCGCGCGGCTGGCCGCCGATGCCGGCGTCGACCCGATGCGGGGCCCCGGCCTGGTCGTCACCCTCAACGATGCCCAGCGCGACGCCCAGGGCCGATTTCCACGCGACGCCGCCCCTGACGACCTGGTGGTGCACCAGCAGGACATCCAGGCGGTGCTGAACGCCTTGTGGAGCGCGGGCGCCGAGGGCATCCAGATGCAGGATCAGCGGATCATCGCCACCTCGGCTCCCCGCTGCGTCGGAAACACCCTGCTGCTCAACGGCCGCACCTACAGCCCGCCCTATGTCGTCACCGCCGTCGGCGATTCGGCCGCCATGCAGGCGGCGCTGGCGGCCGCACCGCTGGTGACCCTCTACAAGCAGTACGTGCTGCGGTTCGGGCTGGGCTACACCGAAGAGCCGCGCGCCCAGGTCGACCTGGTCGGTCACACCGACCCGGTGCGGATGCGGTACGCAAAACCCGCGGGACCGATCGGGTATTAACGTCGTTCTCGGGGCCGGTAGCCTACGTCAATGCGGGTTCTGGTGGTCGACAACTACGACAGCTTCGTCTTCAACCTGGTGCAGTACCTCGGCCAGCTCGGGGTCGAGGCCCAGGTGTGGCGCAACGACGACGAGCGGCTGGCCACCGATACCGATATCGAGACGGCCGCAGCCGATTTCGACGGCGTGCTGCTCAGCCCCGGACCCGGCACACCCGAACGGGCCGGCGCATCCATTCCGCTGGTGCGGGCCTGCGCGGCGGCGGGCACCCCCCTGCTCGGCGTATGCCTGGGCCATCAGGCCATCGGCGTCGCATTCGGCGGCACCGTGGACCGCGCGCCCGAACTCCTGCACGGTAAGACGAGCGTGGTTCACCACGCCGATGTCGGTGTGCTGAAAGGACTTCCGGATCCGTTCACCGCGACCCGCTACCACTCGCTGACCATCCTGCCGGAGACGCTGCCGGCCGTGTTGGAGGCCACCGGTCGTACCGACAGCGGGGTCATCATGGCGGTGCGGCACACCGAACTGCCGATCCACGGCGTGCAGTTCCACCCGGAGTCGATCCTGACCGAGGGCGGGCACCGGATGCTGGCCAACTGGCTCGGCTACTGTGGCGCCGCCCCGGCCGAGACCCTGGTGCGCACCCTGGAGGACGAGGTGGCCCGGACGGTCGCGGCGGCTACGACGCGAAGCTCAGCGTGACCTTCGAGCCGTAGGTCACCTTGCTGCCCGCGGCCGGGCTCTGGGTGACCACGGCCGCGGTGCGCTGCCCGCTGTTGGGAACGTCGGGCCCCTTGTCGAGCACCCCGGTCCAGCCCAGCGCGGTCAGCCGCGGATACACGTCGTCCCAGAACTGGCCGACCACGTCGGGCATGACGAACTGGTTGCCGCGCGACACCCGGATCTGGATCACCGCATCCTTCGGCGCGGACTGGCCGGCGGCCGGGTCCACACCCACCACCTGGCCGGATGGCGTGGTGTCGTCGACGTCGACCGGTACCACGTTCACGAAACCGGAGGCGCCGAGGATCGACTTGCAGGTGTCGACCGTCTGGCCCACGCAGTCGGGAATGGTGACGTTCTCCGGTCCGGAGCCGACGACGATGGTGATCTCGTTGATGATCGCCGCGGTCTGATTGCCCGGCGGGTTGGTCGCGAGGACCTTGCCCTTCTGCTCCGGGGTGGACGGGCTCGGGGACTCCTTGGTCTTCTCGAAGCCGGCGTCCTTGAGTTTCTGGCGGGCCTGCGACGGCGTCAGGCCCGCCACATCGGGCACCAGGGCCTGCTCGGGGCCGGTGGAGACGTTGATGGTGATCTCGTCGCCCGCGCTGGCCGCGGTGTCGGCCGCCGGGTCGGTGCTGATCACCCGCTCGGGTGCGACCTTGTTGTCGGGTTGCCGGTTGAGCACGGTCTTGAAGCCGCGGTTCTGCAGGGCCGCGACCGCGTCGTCGGCGAGTTGGTTGACCACATCGGGGACCTGCACATCGCGCGGTTTGTCACCCATCATGTTGATCGCGACGGTCACCACCACGGTGAGCACCGCGAGCACCGCGACCGCGATCAGCCAGCGCGCCACCGAGGTGTTGCGGTCCCGCTGTCCGTAGGGCCGCGGCTCGGGCGCCGGCATGTGCTGGGTCGCGGCGCCGTGCGTGATCACCGGCGGGGCCGCCAGCATCGAGGTGCGGTCGGCGTCGGTGAGCACCTTGGGCGCGTCGGGCGCCTCGCCGCTGTGCACCCGGATCAGGTCGGTGCGCATCTCGGCCGCCGACTGGTAACGGTTGTCGGGGTTCTTGGCCAGCGCCTTGAGCACCACGGCGTCGAGTTCGGGGGAGATGTCGTTGTGCCTGTGCGACGGCGGGACCGGGTCCTCCCGGACATGCTGATAGGCCACCGCGACCGGGGAATCGCCGATGAACGGTGGTTCCCCGGTGAGGATCTCGTACAGCACGCAGCCCAGCGAGTAGACGTCGGAGCGGGCGTCGACCGTCTCACCGCGGGCCTGCTCGGGGGACAGGTACTGCGCGGTCCCGATCACCGCGGCGGTCTGGGTGACGCTGTTGCCGGTATCGGCCAGCGCCCGCGCGATGCCGAAGTCCATCACCTTCACAGCGTTGTTCTTGCTGATCATGATGTTGGCCGGTTTGACGTCGCGGTGGATGATGCCGTGCTGGTGGCTGAAGTTCAGCGCCTGGCAGGCATCGGCGATGATCTCGATCGCGCGGCGGGTCGGGATCGGACCGTCGTTGTGCACGATGTCGCGCAGCGTCACGCCGTCGACGTACTCCATCACGATGTAGGGCAGCGGACCGTTGGGCGTCTCGGCCTCGCCGGTGTCATAGACCGCGACGATCGCCGGATGGTTCAGCGCCGCGGCGTTCTGCGCCTCACGGCGGAAACGCAGGTAGAAGCTGGGGTCGCGGGCCAGGTCGGCGCGCAGCACCTTGACCGCGACATCGCGGTGCAGCCGGGTGTCGCGCGCGAGATGAACTTCGGACATGCCGCCGAAGCCGAGGATTTCGCCGAGTTCGTATCGGTCGGAGAGGTGTTGAGGCGTGGTCATCGGAGTATCTGTTCTGGTGCCCATGGAACCGCCAGGGCCGACTGGGGCACGCTCGCGAGGGATCCCAGCGGCGCCAGTGCGGCCGGAGACTCGTACGGCGTCGTCTCGGTCACCGTATCGGTGACGGCAGGCGGTGAGGTCGGTTGCTGCTCACGCGAGTTGAGCACGATGAGGATCGCGATCACGATGGCCAACGCGCCGAGCACACCCGCGGCCCACAGCAGGGCCCGCTGACCGGAGGTGAACGTGCGCCGCGGCGGCGGGGTGCGGTGGGCACTGGTGCCGGCCGGCCTGGACCGGGGCGCGGTCACCGGGGTGCGACGGTTCAGGTCGGCGGCCGCGCGCGCCTGCGCCGCCGAGGGCACCGCGGCGGGCGCCGCCCGGCCCAGCGTCGGCGCCTGATTCGGGCGCGGGGGGCGCCGGCCCGAACGCACCGCGGCCACCGCGTCGGCGAACGGCCCGCCCGATTTGTAACGCATGCCCGGGTTCTTGACCAGGGTGATCTCGATCAGCTCCCGCACATTGGGCGGCAGATCGGCGGGCAGCGGCGGCGGGGTCTCCTTGATGTGTTTCATCGCCACCGTCAGCGCACCGTCGCCGGTGAACGGGCGCTTGCCCGACACCGACTCGTAGCCGACGACGCCCAGTGAGTACACATCGCTGGCCGCGGTGGCGTCATGTCCGAGCGCCTGCTCGGGCGCGATGTACTGGGCGGTGCCCATGACCATGCCGGTCTGGGTGACCGGTGCGGCGTCGACGGCCTTGGCGATGCCGAAGTCGGTGAGCTTGACCTGCCCGGTCGGGGTGATCAGGATGTTGCCGGGTTTGACGTCGCGGTGCACCAGGCCCGCGGTGTGGGCGACCTGCAGGGCCCGGCCGGTCTGCTCGAGCATGTCCAGGGCATGCCGCAGTGACAGCCGCCCGGTGCGTTTGATCACCGAGTTCAGCGGCTCGCCGTTGATCAACTCCATCACCAGGTAGGCGGTGCGGCCCTCACCGTCCAGCTCGGTCTCGCCGTAGTCGTACACGCTGGCGATCCCGGGGTGGTTGAGCATCGCGACGGTGCGGGCCTCGGCCCGGAACCGCTCCACGAACTCGGCGTCGGTCGAGAACTCGGCCTTGAGCACCTTGACCGCCACCCGGCGGCCCAGCCGCGAGTCGACGGCCTCCCACACCTGGCCCATACCGCCGGTGGCGATGAGACGCTGCAGCCGGTACCGGCCCGACAGCGTGACTCCGACACGTGGGCTCATTCCTCGACTCCCAGTCGGTCCGGTCCCCGCTCGCCCCTCGCCGCCGGGCCCATCGTCCGCTCTCCCGGTCGTACTCGGGGACTCATGTTCCCTCCCGCAGCGCCGCCGCGATGGTGGCGCGTCCGATTGGGGCGGCCAGTGCGCCGCCAGTGGCCGACAACCGGTCGCCGCCGTCCTCGACCAGCACCGCCACCGCGACCTTGGGGTCGGTGGCCGGTGCGAAGGCGATGTACCAGGCATGTGGCGGAGTGTTCCGGGGGTCTGGCCCATGCTCTGCCGTACCGGTTTTCGAAGCGATCTGCACGCCGGCGATGGCTCCCTTCTGCTGCGTCACCTGCTCGGCGCCGACCATCAAGTCCGTAAGTGTAGCCGCGACCTGGGGTGACACCGCCCTGCGCTCCTGGGCGGGCGCGGTGGTGGCGATGGTGGCCAGGTCCGGCCCCTTGAGGTTATCGACAAGATACGGGCGCATCGCAATCCCGTCATTGGCGATGGTCGCGGCCACCTGGGCGTTCTGCAGCGGGGTCAGCGCCACATCGCGCTGCCCGATGCTGGACATGCCCAGCGCCGCGGCATCCGAGATGGGGCCGGTGGTCGACTGGGCCACCTGCAGCGGGATGGCCGGCGGTGCGACGTCCAGCCCGAACGCCTGGGCCGTCGACGTCAGCTTGTCGGTTCCGGTGTCGATGCCGAGTTGGACGAACGCGGTGTTGCAGGACTTCGCGAACGCCTCCCGCAGCGATGCGGTCGGTGCCGGTCCGCACGGTGCCCCACCGAAGTTCTGCAGGCTCGCGGTGCTGTCCGGCAGCGCGATGCTGGGCGCGGCGGTCAGCTGGGTTTCCGGGGTGGCCCCGGACTGCAGGGCCGCGGCGGTGGTGATCACCTTGAACGTCGAACCCGGCGGATAGGTCTCCGAGATGGCCCGGTTGAGCAGCGGCGATGACGGATCGTCGCGCAGCTGCTCCCAGGCCGCCGTCTGGGCCTTCAGGTCATGGGTGGCCAGCAGGTTGGGGTCATAGGAGGGTGCCGACACCATGGCCAGGATCTTGCCGGTCGAGGGCTCCAGGGCCACCACCGAGCCCTTGCACGGGCCGTCGCAGCCCGACTGCATGGCATCCCACGCGGCCCGCTGCACCTCGGGCTTGATGGTGGTGTCGACATTGCCGCCGCGCGGGTCGCGGCCGGTGAAGAAGTCGGCCAGCCTGCGCCCGAACAGGCGCTCATCGGAGCCGTTGAGGATGGTGTCCTCGGCCCGTTCCAGGCCGGTGCTCGAGTAGCCCAGCGAGTAGAAGCCGCTGACCGGGGCGTAGGCCTGCGCATCCGGGTAGACGCGCAGGAACCGGAACCGCCCGTCGGTGGCGACCGAGTAGGCCAGCAGCTGACCGCCCGCACTGATCTGGCCGCGCTGGCGCGAGTATTCGTCGAGCAGCACGCGCTGGTTGCGGGGGTCGGTGCGCAGCCCGTCGGCGGTGAATACCTGAGTCATGGTGGCGTTGGCCAGCAACAGCACGATCAGCACCATGATCGTGACGGCTACCCGGCGCAGGGAGGTGTTCATACCTTCTCGATCACCTCGGTGCCCGCGGTGGCGATCGGGGTGGCGTTCGGCGCCCTGGTGGCGCCGATCGGGCGCCGCGCCGCATGCGAGATCCGCAGCAGGATGGCCAGCAGGACGTAGTTGGCCACTAGCGAGGAGCCGCCGTAGGACATCCATGGCGTGGTCAGACCGGTCAGCGGGATCAGCTTGGTGACGCCGCCGACGACGATGAACAACTGGATGGCCAGCGTCGAGGCCAGCCCCGCGGCCAGCAGCTTGCCGAAGCTGTCGCGGACGGCGATCGCGGTGCGCAGGCCGCGGATCACGACGATCGTGTAGAGCATGAGAACGCCTGAGAGACCGACCAATCCGAGTTCCTCGCCGATCGCGGCGATGATGAAATCGGTCGCGGCGGCCGGAACCGTCCCTGGCTGTCCGTTACCGAGGCCGGTGCCGAAGATGCCGCCCGTGGCGAAACTGAACAGCGACTGCACGATCTGATATCCGGCCCCGTCGGGGTCGGCGAACGGGTCGAGCCAGGTCTGCACCCGCACCCGGACGTGACCGAAAATCTGATATGCCACAACACTTCCCACGGCGAACAGGGCCAGCCCGATGATGACCCAGCTGAGGCGTTCGGTGGCGATGTAGAGCAGCACCAGAAACGATGCGAAGAGCAGAAGTGAAGTGCCCAGATCTTTTTCGAAGACCATCACACCCACCGACGCCGCCCAGGCCAGCAGTAGCGGCGCCAGGTCGCGGGGGCGGGGCAGGTCGACCCCGAGGAAATGCTTACCGGCACTGGTGAACAGGCTGCGTTTGGCCACCAGCACGGCGGAGAAGAAGATCAGCAGCAGGATCTTGGAGAACTCCGCGGGCTGAATGTGGAACCCGGGGAACTGAATCCAGATCTTGGCCCCGTACTGCTCGGAGTACTTGGCCGGCAGCAGTGCCGGAATCACCAGCAGCACAAGACCGGTCAGCCCGCAGATGTAGCCGTAGCGGGCCAGCATCCGGTGGTCGGAGAGAAAGGCGACCACCACCGCGAAGCCGATCACGCCGGCCAGGGTCCACAGCATCTGCTGGGTGGCGGTGCCGCCCATACCGTCGGAGGTCAGCTCACCCTTGGTCAGGTCGAGGCGGTGGATCATCACCAGGCCGAGCCCGTTGAGCAGCGCCACCACCGGCAGCAGCAGCGGGTCGGCGTAGGGCGCGAAGCGCCGCACGGCCAGGTGCGCGCCGCCGAACAGGGCCAGGTAGCCGATCGCGTAGCGGGCCAGGTCCCAGGTCAGGCCCTGCTCCTGATTGGTCTCGACGATCAGCAGTGCGACGGTGGTGATGAACACCGCGAACCCCAGCAGCAGCAGTTCCGCGTTGCGCCGGTTCGGTAACGGCGGCATGACGGTAACCGGCGACTGGGGCTGCGTCGTCATGACACCGCCCGGCAGTTCGTCCCCGGTTCCGGTGGCGGGGGAGGCAGTGCGGTGACGGTGGGCGACGGGGACGGTGGCGGAGGTGGGGGCACGCTCGTCGGGGTCTCGGGTGCCGGAGAGCCGGGTGCACGCGCGCCGGACTCGGGCGTCGGGGTGGGTGGCGGCGGGGGAGTGGTCGTGGGGGTGGTCGAGGTGGTGGTGGCCTTGCGCGGCGTGCACACCGGCAGAACCGAGCTGCGGGCCAGTTCGCCGATCTGGGCGAACGCCTCGTCCACGGTGCCGCCCGGCAGCCCGGCGACCACCTGGGCGCGTTCGGACGGACGCATATCGTCGACGGCCATCAGCCGGCAGCCCAGCCCGTCGTGGTTCTCGTCGGCGCCGATCAGCGACAGCTCGTTGCGGGTGTTGAGGCAGCCCAGCCGGTACGGCTCCTGCAGGGACACCCCGAGGAAGGAGCCCTGCACCCCGCGCATGATCGACACGGTGCCGTCGTGGGCGCCCACGTAATAGTTGTTGCGGATGATCTCGCGGCCGATCGCCAGCCCACCCGCCACGACCAGGACGAGCAGGACCGCCGCGATCATGAACCGGCGCCGCGACCGCGGCTTGCGGGCCGGTTCGGCGGGCTGCGGCACCACCCGCTTGGGTTCGTTGCGGCGCGGGTTGAACGCCGACGCCCGCCCGGCGGCCGTGTCCGGGGGCACGGTCTGATCGTCGTTGCCGGAGACCGCGCCGGCCAGGATCGGCTGGGTCTGGCCGTAGTCGTAGTCGACGACGTCGGCGACCACGACGGTCACGTTGTCGGGGCCGCCGCCGCGCAACGCCAACTCGATGAGCCGGTCGGCGCTTTCGGCCACGTCCTCCAGCAGCAGGGCCTCGTGGATGGTGTCCTGGCTGACCGGGTCGGACAGGCCGTCCGAGCACAGCAGGTAGCGGTCACCGGCCCTGGCCTCCCGCATGATCAGGGTGGGCTCCACCTCGTGACCGGTGAGCGCCCGCATGATCAGTGAGCGCTGCGGGTGGCTGTGCGCCTCCTCGGCGGTGATGCGGCCCTCGTCGACGAGCGTCTGGACGAAGGTGTCGTCCTTGGTGATCTGGGTGAACTCGCCGTCGCGCAGCAGGTAGCCCCGGGAATCGCCGATGTGGACCAGGCCGAGCCGGTTACCGGCGAACAGGATGGCGGTGAGCGTCGTGCCCATACCGTCGAGTTCGGGATCGGCCTCCACATGGGCCGCGATCGCCGAGTTGCCCTCGCCGACCGCGGTGTCGAGCTTGCTGAGCAGGTCGCCGCCGGGCTCGTCGTCGTCGAGGTGGGCCAGCGCCGCGATGACGAGCTGGGAGGCCACCTCGCCCGCCGCGTGCCCGCCCATACCGTCGGCCAGGGCCAGCAGCCGGGCACCGGCGTACACCGAGTCCTCGTTGTTGGCCCGGACCAGCCCGCGGTCGCTGCGCGCGGCATATCGGAGGACGAGTGTCATATCGCTCCTCGCGGGCGCGGGATCAATAGTGCTCCTCGCGTACGGGCGCGGGGCCTCACGGACGTAACTCGATTACCGTCTTGCCGATTCGCACCGGCGCGCCAATGGGAACCCTTACCGCTGTTGTCACCTTCGCCCTGTCAAGGTATGTGCCGTTGGTCGATCCTAGGTCTTCGACGTACCACTCGGCTCCGCGTGGTGACAGCCGGGCGTGGCGCGTCGACGCATAGTCGTCGGTGAGCACCAGCGTCGAGTCGTCGGCCCGTCCGATCAGCACCGGTTGGCCGCCCAGCGTGATCCGGGTGCCGGCCAGTGCGCCCTCGGTCACCACCAGTTGCCTGGCCACATGCCGTTTCTGCCGGCTCGGCAGCAGGGAGCCGCGCAACGCAAGGCCACGCCGCACCATCACCGCGCCGGTGGGGGCGTAGATGTCGGTGCGCAGGATGCGCAGCACCGACCAGATGAACAGCCACAGCAGCAACAGGAACCCGACGCGCGTCAGCTGCAGCACTAACCCCTGCATCCGACGTCCTTTCCGTACCCGATCCGTTGCTGCTCAGCGACTATAGGCAACGTCACGATACTTGGACGACCATGGGCATGCGGGTGAAGCGGGCTGCTTGTCACCCCGTTGTGTCCGGTCCGCGACGCTCAGTGCACGCGCACGATGATCTCGGAGTGACCCAGCCGGATCACATCGCCGTCGGCCAGCTGCCACTCCTGCACCGGTGCGTTGTTCACCGTGGTGCCGTTGGTGGAGTTGAGGTCCGACAGCAGGGCCACCTGGCCGTCCCACCGGATCTCCAGGTGCCGGCGTGACACACCGGTGTCGGGCAGCCGGAACTGGGCGTCCTGGCCACGGCCGATCACATTGGCGCCCTCGCGGAGCTGGTAGGTGCGCCCGCTGCCGTCGTCGAGCTGCAGCGTGACGGCCGCGCCGCCGGCCTGGTAATCGGCCGCGCCGTAGCCGCCGCCGTATCCGGCCTGCGCGCCGCCCTGGGCGCCGTAGTCGAAATCACGGCCCTGGTCGCCGTAACCGGGCTCGGGGTAGCCGCCCGGCGCCGGCTCGCCGTAGCCGTGGCCGTAGTCGGGCTGCTGACCGTAGTCGGGCCGGCCGTAGGCCTGGCCGCCGTAGCCGCCCTGATCGGGGTACCCACCCTGGTCGGGGTAGCTGCCACCCTGACGCGGGTCCGGCCGGCCGTAATCATCCTGGCGACCGGGCCCCGGCGGGCGTCCGTAGTCGTAGTCCGGGCCGGGGCCGCCGCCGTAGCCGGGCTGCCCGCCGGGGGGCGGGCCGTAGCCGCCGGGAGGCGGTCCGTATCCGCGGCCGGGGGGCTGGTCGTAGCCGCCGCCCGGTCCGCCGGGGCCGCCGTACCCGCCGCCGGGCGGGCGTTGCTCATAGGACTGCGGCGGGTAACCGCCCTGATCCGGCGGCGGCGGGTAGCCGCCCTGGTCCGGATAGCCGCCCTGATCGGGGTACCCACCCTGGTCCGGGTATCCGCCCTGGTCGGGGTAACCGCCGCCACGGGGCGGGTAGCCGCCCTGATCCTGCGGGGGATAGCCACCCTGGTCGGGCGGGTACTGGCCGCCGCGATCGTCCTGACGTCCGTAGCGGTCGTCGTAATAATCGTCGCCTGGCCGCCCTTGTCCCTGGCCGCCGCGGTAATTCGGATTATCGGTCATAGGTGGTTCTCCTGATTCTGCGGTGAACGCATCATGGCGTTGGGCTCGCGCGGATTCGCCAGCGGTCGAATCGGGGTTGACCGCGCCGTGAGCGCGGAACTGTCCGGTGTGCAAGTTCGGTGAACGCTCGAATCTAACGACCACATCACCATACGTTTGCCACCCCTGATCATGGATAAATCCCCCCAGATGTTTGGCGAACGCGGTTGAGGTCAGGTCAGTATCGGCGCTTACCTTCTGATAATCGGTCCCACTGAGGGTAATTACGTAGTCGTTCGGTGCCAAAACCTGGCCACCACCAACAGTGCGGGATCCAGACTCTGCCTCGCGGCATAATGCCGCCTCGACCTCCTGCGGCACAATGGAACCACCGAAAACCCGGGCGAACGCATTGCCCACCGTCGATTCGAGTTTGCGTTCGATGCGGTCGACAAGACCCATGTCACCGCCCGCCTTTACTCGTCGTCGTTGGTGGTCATGCGGTCGGCCGTGCTACCGCGTGTCGCTCTGGCCACACCGTTCACATGCATGGTATCGGCCTGGCATGGTGATGCGGGACCAACAGAACTCTGAGAATCAGATCGTGGCTGGTCAGTGATCCGATCTTGACGACCGTTGAAGGATTCGTTGGCGAATTCCGGCCCTGGTCAACGCGGTTTGGGAACCGGGCGCGCGCAGTGATACGCTGCCTCGGTCATTCGGGCGAGTGGCGGAATGGCAGACGCGCTGGCTTCAGGTGCCAGTGTCCTTCGGGACGTGGGGGTTCAAGTCCCCCTTCGCCCACCGCGAGCGGTTCCAGAGAACCGCAGACACAAAGGTCACGAACCAGAAATGGTTCGTGACCTTTGTGGTTGCGCGGTAGTACCTGAGCGACCCGCCCTGCGTCAGGGCTGCGGGATTTCGAGCTCCAAGTCCTCCTCGGATCGGAGCGTGACGTCGAGGCCGTCGTTGCCACCGCCCAGGGGAAGGTAGGCGCGCCCACCGTGGCGCCGAGGCAGTTCATCCGATGGATGAGCGCGCCAGCCCAGAAAATATCGGCGTTTTCGACAGTGAATCGCTTGTCGGGGAACGCCGCCCACTCGAATTCCAGGTCCTCGTTACGCCACCGCGTGCCCTTCACCTGAGCGGCCTGGAGCTGCCGGCCCTCCGGGGACCGCCAAAACTCGTCCGTGTGGGCGAGAAACCCCCGGAAGGTCTCCGCCGATCGCCACCGCCGAGCACCCAGTTCGTGCTCCGTGTCGGGCATCAGCGGTCACTTCTGCGGCGGGTCGAGCAGGACGCGGGCGTCTTTGATCAACAGCAGCAGGTGCAGCGGGTCGGTCGGCGACGGCTCGAAGTCGAAGTGGGCGTAGAAAGTGCGGGCCTGCTCATGCAGCGCGTGCACCAGTAGTGCCCGTACACCGATGATCTCGGCGGCGGCCACCGCGCGGGTGATCGCATCCCGCAGCAGCTGGGCGCCCAGCCCCTGGCGCTGTTCCTTGCGGTCGATCGCCAGCCGCGACAACAAGATCACCGGCACCGGGTCGGGCATGTTGCGCCGCACCCGTCCGGGTGTGCCAGCGCGCTCCACCGCCGCCGAGGCCAGCGCGTAGAACCCGACGACACGTCCGTCGCGGCACGCTACGAAGCACCGGGAGGCACCCTCAACGTGGTTGGCCAGGGCGCGTCTCCGCAGGTAGTCGTCCAGGTTGGGTTCGCCGCTGTCGAACTCGGCGACCACATCGTGTTCGCTGATCGGTCGGGGCGCGCTGTAGCCGCTCACTCGTCGAAGATCGAGGGCTCCGCGAACAACTTCTCCAGCCGCGGCTTGTGCGACACCGGCCGGTCCAGCGTCGACACGAATTCCGACCAGGCCGGCGCGTCGAGCATGAACAGCCGGCGATCGGCGAGCACGTCACGGGCATGAGCCAGCGTCGCGGTCACCGTGAAGTTGGTCAGGTCTGTCCCTTCCACTTCGGCGGCACGACGAATCAGCGCGTCTTGCTCCGCAGTCAGGCGCACCGCGAACCGCTCTGTCTTCATAGCCATGCCATCCATTGTGTGCCTATCAGGCACACAGTGCAACGGGGTTTTGATCATTCCTCTGACCAGCGGCGATGCGTACCAGCACGGTGAACCGGGTTCTGAGTCTCCCGAAAGTATGCGGAGGCCGATGGGGTCGCGGTGGGGACGGCCACGGTCGTCTCGTCGCTTTAAACCCCTGTGAGGGGGAGGCATGTCTTCTCATCTGGCTGACCGCGCTCAAGTATTTTCTGACCACGGTAGTCGTCATCGTCGCGTCCTGGCTGGCGGTGTGCGTTGTCGCGATGGTTACCGGCCACACCGATGTCCTGCTCGCCGTCGGTGGGATGCTGGTCGACCCGATCGAAGCGCTCGTTACGCGCCCGATGCACGACGTGGCTACCATGGCGCCCTAGCCTCGATTTTTCGCCGGGGTTGGCGATGGCGTGCTGCGGTCGCGTGGTGG